>JBBRXW010000029.1:0-12500 GCA_038238295.1 Flavobacteriales bacterium
GAGTATCTATCTAAAATGAAAGAAACTAACGGAACGACACAATACAAAATGCAGGTAAATATGGATTTTCCAATCGATCGGCTGCTACAATTCATTTCACAATACAATAACTTCATTGATCAAGGCGGGAAGTTTTACGAGAAATTCAGCATTATTTTAAACAGTTATGAAAATGAAAAGCAATGCGACTCAAAACTGCCGTTAGAATACAAAAAACTAAAAGCAGACATCAATGTAGCTATCGAAAAATTCAACGTGGCCTATAAACCTGTTGAAATCAATGGTACAAAAATGAAAGAAATATTATACGGATTGAACGAATTTGATTAATACACGCCACAACAATGAAGACTTTTTTTTATTTACTATTCGCCGTACTACCATTTCAAAAAAACACTGCCTTAAATATTGCCCAAGTAAGGGTTTCTAATTATTCTGAAAAGGAAATCAATATTTGCCTGACTACAGAAGCGGTCGAGTTGTATTATTTCCAGTCCTGGCATTATTCAATCTCCGAAAACATCATAACCATCGAAGCTTGTTTTATTCCGGGATTCGGTTCAACGATAGCTTATCTCAACAATGATTTCCATATACCGATCAATGCAACAGCACCGCAAGATTACCGTTTGATTGTAAATGCGTATTACAACTTTTATACACTCGAAAATTTGCAAGACAGCGAAGAAGGATTTTTTGGAATACCAATAACCGAATCTATTTTATTACCAAATTACAGCTTTTCAAAGGAGGTATTTTTCCCAAATCCGACTACGGGAAAATTGTTTTTTGATAGGCAAATCAAATCGATTTTGGTGTATGATGTCAGCGGTAAAAACACCCAAAGGATTCCAGTAGAAAACGGCGTAGTTGACTTGTCAAATAACTCGACAGGCGTTTATATCATTCGCTATTTTAGAAATTCTCGCCTTAAGACAATTCGCATTATCCTACTAAAATAATAAGCTATTGTACGTCGTATTTCATCTTCCTCAACACCCGAAGTGATTCTTTAAACGATAAATAAACGGATGGAAATGGTTTCAATAATAATTTAGCATCAATGAGTTTCTGTTTTGCATCTTCAAAATCGTTGAGATAACAGATCATAAATGTCGAGGGCAAGTTGTTTAAATCCTTAAGTTCCCGAACCGTTAATGTGATTCCTTTTTGAAGTTTATTCAACAACGCTATATTCGAATTATAGATGTGAAAAAGCATTTTCTTATTAAACTCCGGTGGTTCAAACAAAATCGCTCTATCAATCTTATAATAACCATTTTCGTAAAACCGGATTGTTTGCTTTTCCAAA
Organism: Flavobacteriales bacterium; assembly: GCA_038238295.1. GTDB lineage: Bacteria > Bacteroidota > Bacteroidia > Flavobacteriales > Flavobacteriaceae > Flavobacterium. The sequence goes on from JBBRXW010000029.1 coordinate 1,313, forward strand.
GGATAATAACTGGTTTTGTCGTTGAGCCCTAACGGAACATATTCTGTAATCGTAAAAGTATCTTCGTCATAAGTAATAGTGACTTCATCCTGGGCGGAATAAAATAGCTTGATCTGTTCGTTTATCAATTCTATATCGACCCGCGAAAAAAAGGTTTTGTCTCGTAAATTTTTTGGTATTCCAGCCCAACAAATCACAAACAATTCTTTAAAAACCTTATAACGGGAAGCCATATCCTTGTGCCTAAAATTCATAAAATCAATCACACCATCTAAGGTATAGGCAATACTATTTCTCGAATTGTTCTCAATCCCGATTACCGTTTCCGTATTCTGATAATTTTTTTCAAATTCCGTTTCGATTGGAATAGTATTGCTTCCAATCCGAATGAAAACAGCATTTGGTAGAATCGTATGAATTCCTTTCTTAAAAAAAGACGTTTTGTTTTTGGGCTTAATAGTAACCAAACCCACCACTTTGTCTTTAGGTAAATTGGGAAAAGGAACATTCTCGTATTGAATCTTAGGAGGATTCTCTAAAAAAGCATTCACTAAATTCTGGATACGGCTGTCATCAAAAAAATCATCGCCGAGAATTTCGTTGTCCTGATCTTCGACTCCAACAACGATATAAGAATTATTAGTCGGATTCGAATTCGATAATGCACAGATATGTTTCAAGAATTTCGCCTTGCCTTCTCTGGAATGCAGATTCAGCTGCCTTTTTTTATCATAAAAACTGCACTCATCATTGTGAGCTAAAAGGTTTTTAATTAAAAGGCGCTTATTAATCATTGTTTAGAGTTAAAGGAAAATGAATTCATTTAAAAATTGCTGCCGAACATCTTCCTATGGTACTTTTGTTCCGGTGCTTTCTACCCAAATTGCAAACCAATCTTCCAGTTCTAAAGTAACGGATGTCGCCTGCATTAATTGTGAAATCCGATTTTTATCCGTTGTGCCACAAACCGGTAAAATACCGGCAGGATGACGAAGTATCCAAGACAATAAAAGAATATCAACTGAAACCTCATATTTAAGGGCAAGAGATGCGACTATAATGCGCACGCGATTTGATTTTTCATCATCGCTTTTGAAAACGGAACCTAGAGGATTCCACGCCATTGGAACAATATTGTGGGTTTGCATATGGTCTAAACTTCCATTACCCATCGCATCCAAATGGGTGGCGGAGAATTGAATTTGATTGTAATTGACTTTGATATTTCTCTCAATCAAATCGGTTTGTGAAGGTGTAAAATTCGAAACGCCAAAATCCAAAATCTTCCCATCCTTTTTTAATTTAAAAATAGCTTCGGCAATTTCACCGGAATGCATCAATGGGCTTGGACGATGCAGTAAAAGCAAATCGAGATAATCCGTCTGCAGATTTTTTAAAGATTGTTCGACCGACCAAATGATATACTTCTCGGAATACTCATAGTGCTTGATTTTGTTGCTCCGGTTTTCCGATTGATATTGGATGCCACATTTCGAAATCAATTGTATTTCTTTTCTATCCATGCCGCTTTCACGGAAGGCTGCCCCGAAAGCAGTCTCTGTTGTATAACCGCCGTATATATCCGCATGATCAAATGTCGAAATGCCATTTTCAAGACAACATTCCATTGTGCCAATCATTTCAGAAGTGTTGAGGTTTTTACCCCAAATTCCCCAGGTCATTGTACCGGCAATTATTTTCGAAAAAGGTGTGGTATTCATATCCGTTTTTTTAATAGGAAATCGATTCTAATTTTAAATTAAAAAGGCGATCATTTTAAGTTCTTAAAAATATAAAAATACTATCACAAATCATCCTTAAAATTCAGGGTTTGTAAGAAGTTTTAACCATTTTTTAACATCTTACTTATAAAAAAAAATTCAATTTGCAGCGTTGAAATTTAATAATGTAATTCACGGTACTAAAAACAAGGAAATGGAAGAAAATACTACGACTCTAGACATCAGAGCCATTAATGAAAAAATTGAAAGAGAAAGTGCTTTTATTGATTTACTTACCATGGAAATGAACAAGGTAATTGTAGGTCAAAAACACATGATCGAACGATTATTAATCGGGCTTTTAGGACAAGGTCATATATTATTAGAAGGCGTTCCTGGATTGGCAAAAACATTAGCCATCAATACTTTAGCCAAAGCGGTGCATGGTTCTTTCAGCAGAATCCAGTTTACTCCCGATTTGTTACCTGCCGACGTGGTTGGAACGATGATTTATAACATCAAACAAAATGAATTCTCCATCAAAAAAGGACCTATTTTCGCCAACTTTGTTTTAGCAGATGAGATCAACAGGGCTCCGGCCAAAGTTCAATCCGCTTTACTCGAAGCGATGCAGGAGAAACAAGTTACCATTGGCGATTCTACTTTCAAATTAGACAAGCCATTTTAGTATTAGCTACCCAAAATCCAATTGAGCAGGAAGGAACTTATCCGCTGCCGGAAGCGCAGGTCGATCGTTTTATGCTGAAGACAGTCATCGATTATCCAAAAATGGAAGAAGAACGGATGGTTATCCGACAAAACCTTAGCGGTTCTTACGAAGAAGTAAAACCCGTCGTTTCAGTAGCGCAAATTCTCAAAGCGCAGGAAGCAGTCCGCGATGTCTATATGGATGAAAAAATAGAAAAATATATTCTCGATATTGTATTTGCTACCCGTAATCCGGAAAAATACAAATTAGAAAGTTTGAAACCATTAATCAGTTTTGGAGCTTCCCCACGTGGAAGTATCAACCTCGCTAATGCTGCAAAATGTTACGCATTCATCAAGCGTCGCGGGTATGTAATTCCTGAAGATGTGCGTGCTGTCGTTCACGATGTCTTGCGTCACCGTATCGGAATTACCTATGAAGCCGAGGCCGAAAACATTACTTCTGTTGATATTATCAACAAAATCGTAAACGAAGTAGAAGTTCCTTAAATCAGTTGCACTGAATACTGAAGCAATGGAAACAAAAGACCTTCTCAAAAAAGTCCGAAAAATAGAAATCAAGACCCGAAGATTGAGCGATCATATCTTTTCGGGCGAATACCATACATCTTTCAAAGGGCGTGGGATGACTTTTTCCGAAGTGCGGCCCTATCAGTATGGTGATGATATTCGTGCCATCGATTGGAATGTTACTGCGCGTTACAACGAAACCCATGTCAAGGTTTTTGAAGAAGAACGCGAACTGACCATGATGCTGATGGTAGACATAAGTGGCTCGGAAAATTTCGGCACCAAAAGCCAGTTTAAAAAAGATATCGTTACCGAAATCGCTGCGACGATGGCATTTTCAGCAACACAGAATAACGATAAGATTGGTTTGATTTTATTCTCGGATCAAATCGAATTGTATATTCCACCAAAGAAAGGGCGTTCCCATGTACTGCGCATTATCCGAGAATTGATCGAGTTCAAGCCTCAAAGTCAAAAAACAGATCTAGCTCAGGCATTGAAATTCCTTTCTGGAACGCAAAAAAAGAAAGCCATTGTCTTTGTTATTTCTGATTTTATGTCGGACGAATACGAGCAAACCTTGAAGATTGCATCCAAAAAGCATGATATTACCGGCATTCGTGTTTATGACATTCGTGAAGAAAAAATGCCAAATATCGGGATGGTTTCGATGCAAGATGCAGAAACCGGAAAGATTCAATATGTCAATACGAGTTCGAAATCAGTACGGATGAAGTACGAAAAGTACTATCAGGATAAGATTAATTATTTTAAGGAAACCTTTAGCAAGTCAGGCTCCGGCGTTGTCAGCACCAGAGTCGATGAAAGTTATGTCAAGAAATTACTTGGCTATTTTAAATCGCGATAAATTCAGAATTACCGCTTCAAAAATGAAAAACAAGATTTTTATTCTCCTCATAACGCTATTGTCTTCTGTTGCTTTTGCCCAGCAGAAACAGCTAGTGACGAGTATTGATAAAACTAAAAATAAGGTTGGTGCCGAATTCCAATTGACGGTAAAAACGTCTGTCGATACGCTTTCGAAAGTGGCTTTTCCCAATCCTAAAAAACTTGGCGCGTTGGAAGTAATCCAATCGTATGCCATCGATACCATTAGAAACAAAGACCGCTACGAACTCATCAAGAAATACGGCCTGACACAATTTGATAGCGGAAAATATACGATTCCAAGATTGACGGTTTTAATCAACAACAACCCTTTTTTTACCGACAGCATCAAGGTCGAGGTTGCGAATGTTGTCGTCGATACATTAAAACAAAAAATGTACGATATCAAACCTATCGCCGAAGTCACATCGAGCAAAAGTTGGATATGGAAGTTACTACTGACATTGCTGATACTCGCCGGCATTGGCATTTTCATTTATTGGTATTTGAAAGTCCGCCAGAAGAAAAAAATTGAAGAAGATCTCTATAAAACACCGATTGAAAAAGCGACGAGTTTATTGAATTCCTTGGAAAGAAAACAGCTGTGGCAAAACGGGGAAGTCAAAGCATATTACAGCGAATTGACCGACATCGCCAGGAATTATATCGAAGAAGCCATCGAAATCCCAGCTATGGAAAGCACGACTTCCGAACTGATTGAAGGACTTCGCAAAGCGTCGCTCAAAAAGAAAATGGGGCTTTCACAAGAAACTATCGAAAATTTAGAACGCGTATTGAAACAAGCTGACTTGGTAAAATTTGCCAAATCAAAACCACTTGATTTTGAAATCACCGAAGACCGCCAAAAAATAGAACGGACGATTGTTACCTTAGACAAAGCGATTCCTATTGTTGTGGAAGATGAAGAGGAAATGATGCTCAACGAATTGCAGCGACAGGAACAATTGCGCCAACAGTTGAAAAAAAGAAGGAAATCAAGGATTATCATGGCATCAATGATTGTAATTGGAATAGTTTCGGCCACATTCATTTTCTTCGTTACGACTAAAGGATTTGCATATATAAAAGACAATGTTTTTGGCAATGCATCAAAAGAATTGCTCGAAGGCGAATGGGTGCACAGCGAATATGGCAATCCCGGAGTCATTATCGAAACGCCAAAAGTGCTGAAACGGACCGACCTTTCGGAATTGTTACCAAAAGAAGGCATGGCGCTGATCAAAGAAATGCAGTCGTTTACTTACGGAAGTTTGATCGACAATTTCCAACTGATGGTTTCCACAATCAAATACAAACAAGAAGGAGAAGTCGATTTATCAAAATCCATCGACGGTTCCTTACAGTTCCTCGAATCACAAGGCGCACAAAATATGATTGTCAAACAAGAGGAATTCGACACTAAGGAAGGGATTAAGGGAATGAAAGCTTATGGGACATTCTCCAAAATAGACGGTATTCATAAAAGCAGCACCAAGTATTATTATGAAGTGTTGCTCTTTGGACAAGAAGGCGGATTGCAGCAAATTGCGATTGTGCATGAGGAAGGCGATGCCTATGCCAATCAGATTTCAGAACGCATTTTAAACTCTGTGGAACTTAAAAAAGTAAGCGAATAATGAAAGCAATTACATTTTTAAACCCTGAGTTTTTCTGGCTGTTTCTCTTGCTACCGATAGCGATTGCCTGGTTTTTCTGGAAAAGGAAACAGCAAAACGCGACATTGAAGATAAGTTCATTGAAAGGTTTCCAAACCTCGGGTTCCATCCTAGGCAAACTGAAACCATTTTTATTTGTTCTGCGATTGTTGGCGTTAAGCTGCATAATCGTTGCGATGGCGCGCCCAAGGACAGTTGATATCAGCAATAAAACCAAAACGACCAAAGGAATCGACATTGTTATTGCCGTCGATGTTTCTGGAAGTATGCTGGCGAAGGATTTGGTGCCGAACCGTATGGAAGCTTTAAAAAGAGTGGCTTCGGATTTCGTCGAACAACGGCCCAACGACCGTATTGGTTTGGTAGTATATGCCGCTGAAGCCTACACCAAAACACCCGTTACGAGCGATAAGGCAGTTATTCTAGATGCGATAGGAAGTATTAAATATGACAATGTTTTGCAGGATGGAACTGGAATTGGAATGGGGTTAACGACAGCGATCAACCGTTTGAAAGACAGTAAAGCCAAAAGCAAAGTGATTATCTTATTGACCGACGGTGTAAATAATGCCGGATTTATCGAACCGGAAACGGCTTCGGATATCGCCCAGCAATACGGTATAAAAGTATACACGATTGGAATAGGAACCAACGGTATGGCAGAATTTCCGTATGCTATTGCACCCAATGGGCAGTTTCTTTTCCGAATGATGCAGGTGCAGATTGATGAAAAATTAATGCAAAATATTGCTCGTAAAACAGGCGGAAAATACTTCCGAGCAACGAGTAATTCGAAGTTGGCCAGCATTTATAAAGAGATTAATAAATTAGAAACCACCGAAATCGAAGAACTCCGTTTCTACGATTATGATGAAAAATACCGCCCTTTGGTTTGGATTGCAGGGATGTTACTATTGCTCGAAATTGGATTGCGAAACACGATTTTTAGAAGTTTTATATAATTATGTACGAGTTAGAAGAAAAAGTTTATCTGTATCTCTTGGGCATGATTCCAGTATTGGTGTTGCTTTTCTTATACCTACAACTTTGGAAAAGAAAAAAACAACGCGAATTTGGCGATATCGAATTGGTGAAAAAATTAAGCCCCGAACGTTCCGTTTTTAAGCCGATATTGAAATTTGTGATACTATTGCTGGCTTTAACCGGATTGATTTTCGCTTTGGTCAACCCAAAAATCGGAACCAAAATGGAAACTATCAAACGGGAAGGCATCGATATTGTTTTTGCTATGGACGTTTCCAAAAGCATGCTCGCCGAAGATGTGGCACCGAATCGTTTGGAAAAAGGCAAGCAAATCGTTTCCCAAATTATCAATCAATTAGGCAATGACCGCATTGGGATTGTAGCCTATGCCGGAAGTGCTTTTCCGGTGTTGCCGATTACGACCGATTATGGCGTATCGAAAATGTTCCTGCAAAGCATGAATACCAGCATGGTTTCTTCACAGGGAACCTCGCTAGACGAAGCGATAAAATTGTCTTCGACCTATTTCGACAAAGGCAATAAAACCAGCAAGCTATTGATCTTAATTTCTGACGGTGAAGACCATTCCGAAGGCGCTGCAGAAGCTGCCGCGGAAGCGAACAAAAATGGAATGAAGATTATCACGATTGGTATCGGAACCGAAAAAGGCGGGCCGATTCCGATTAAGGAAAATGGTGTCGTGCAGAGTTTCAAACGCGACAACAATAATGAAGTAGTGATTACAAAACTCAACCAGCAAAGTTTAATAGAAATTGCCAAAGCCACTAAAGGCGGTTATATCAAAGGCGATAATACTAAAGAAGTGCTGGCTTACATCAAAAAGGCGTTAGACAATATTCAGAAAACGGAATTTGAAGCGACTGAAATGGCTGATTTCCAATCACAGTTTCAATGGTTTTTAGGAGTTGCATTCGCATTATTATTGTTGGATATTTTCTTATTAGAACGCAGCACCTCTTGGATAAAGAAGTTAAATTTATTTAATGAAAAGGAATCATGAGACAATGGATTGCATATAGTTTATTTTTTCTTTCTTTGACTTCATGGTCGCAGGAAACCGATAAAAATTTGCCCAAAGCGAACGACGAGTTTGCCGCTAAAAAATACAATGATGCGGAAGCAGACTATCGAATTTCACAATCGAGAGCACCTAAAAATGCCATTGCGACATACAATTTAGGGAACTCGATTTACAGACAAAATCAAACGAGTGAAGCCAAATTTTCGTATTTGAAAGCCATCGAAAATGCTAAAGATCGGCTTCAAAAACATCAGGCATTTCACAATCTTGGGAATGTTTATATGAAAGAAAAAAATTATTCGCAAGCCGTCGAAGCCTATAAAAACGCATTACGGAACAACCCTTCTGATGAAGAATCGCGCTATAATTATGCACTGGCAAAGAAAATGCTAAAAGACAATCCGCCGAAAGATGATAAGAAAGACAAGAAAAAAGATAAAAAGGACGACAAGAAAGATAAAAAGGATAAAGATAAAAAAGACGATAAGAAGGACGACAAGGATAAGAAGGACGATAAAAAAGAAGGAGACAAAGACAAAAAAGACGACAAGGGTAACAACGAAAAACCGAATAATCCGCCGCAACCTAAGCCCGGAGGAATTTCAAAAGAGCGAGTGCAGAATCTGATGGATGCGGTCAATAATGAGGAAAAGAAAGTTCAGGATAAAGTCAATGCCCAAAAAATAAAAGGCAAACCCGTGCAAACCGAAAAAGATTGGTAAGTTTAGACAATGATGAAAAGATATATCATTTTATTTTTAGTTAGTTTCCAGGGACTATTAGCTCAGGTTCAGTTTGAAGCCAAGGTCAGTAAAACCACGCTTGGACTCAACGAAAGGCTTCGCATCGATTTCAATATGAATGCGGATGGCGATAATTTTACGCCGCCGTCTTTCGAAGGATTTCGTATTGTTGCAGGGCCAAGCCAGCAGGTTAGTCAATCCTGGATCAATGGAAGGAGTTCCTTCAATAAATCCTACTCTTATTTTTTATTGCCAAATCAAAAAGGAACGCTGGTCATCAAACAAGCTGCAGTTGAAATTAATGGACAAATCTTCAAAACCAATCCAATAAAAATAAATGTTACGGCAGCAGTTCCGCAACCACGTGACCCGAACGATGAGCCACAGGTTTCAACGGATGACGCCATTCATTTGGTTGCAGAGGTATCAAAAGGGAATCCGTACGTCAACGAGCCAATTACGGTAGTGTATAAATTATACTTCAGTTACAATATCGGTATCACGAACTGGCGTGAGCTCAACAAACCGAAATACAATGACTTTTGGAGCCAGAACATCGACATCAAACAATTGGTAGCCGAAGAAGGAAGATACAATGGCGAAAAATACCGCTGTGTCGTGCTACGGAAAACGGTGCTATATCCACAGAAATCAGGCAAGCTCGAAATTGAACCCTTGTCGTTAGACATCGATGTTCAGGTGCCGACCAACAGAAGAAATATTTTCGGACAAGTGCAGGTCGTGGATGACAACAAAAGAGTTTCCGCCGGAAGCAAAACCATTACCGTTAAGCCGTTGCCGGAAGCGGGAAAGCCAGCTGATTTTTCAGGCGCAGTAGGGAAATTTAATTTTATTGTCAAGCCTTCCAAAACGAATCTCAAAAATGGCGAATCATTAGATTTAAAAGTAGTGGCATCCGGAACTGGAAACCTAAAATTATTTACGCTTCCAAAACCTGTAGTGCCGAATTCACTCGAAATGTATGACGCCGTGCACAGTGAACAAGTGCAAACACCACTTTCGGGAATGAACGGGCAGATTTCGGATTCGTATACGATTATTCCGCAATTCAAAGGAAAATACCCGATTAAACCGATGTCGTTCACGTATTTTGATTTGGGCACCGGAAAATACAAAACCATCACTTCACCGGAAATTATGATTACCGTTTTAGACGGACCGACGGCTTCGAACGATGCAGCGGCAGCAACGCCAACCGGAGTCGCTAAAACGAAAATTTATGCTGGCGAACAATTTCAATACATTAAATTGAAAACCAGCCTTTCCGCAATCAACAGGAAAGATTTTCTAGGTTCGATGTGGTTTTACCTTCTGTTGTTTTTACCGTTGATTCTCATTCCAATCATTGTATTAGCTAAAAAGAAAAAAGAAGCTATCGACGGCGATTTAGTAGGAAATAAAATAAAACTGTCGAATAAATTAGCGAAGAGATATTTATCGGAAGCGAAAAATCAGATCAATAATAAAGAGCTGTTTTATATTGCACTCGAAAAGGCGATGCACAACTTTCTGAAAGCCAAATTGCATATCGAGACTTCTGAAATGAGTAAAGATAAAATCCGCGAAATAGTAGCTTCGAGAAATGCCAAACCCGAAACGATATCTGCCTTCATAGAACTGACCGAAAACTGTGAATACGCCCGTTATGCGCCGTCATCAAGCGTTACTATTCATCAAGATTACGATAAAGCCATAACGATTATTTCGGAACTCGAGAAACAGATTTGATTTCGATTGTTAAAAATGATGAAATGAGACATAAGATCAGAACCGATTCGAATAATGAAGATTTCCAGAAACTCGTGGTTTTATTAGACCAAGGTTTAAGGATTACTGACGGCGATGATTTTGTTTTTTTTACCCAATTCAACAAGCTCGACACAATCAAAAATGTCGTTGTAATTTATGAAGATTCGATTGCTGCCGGTTGTGGTGCTATCAAAAAATACGACGACGGTATCGCTGAAATTAAACGAATGTTTGTTAAGGAAGAATTCCGCGGTAAAGGAATCGCCAAAGAAGTTTTGTCCGAATTAGAACACTGGGCAAAAGAATTAGGTTTCGAAGAATGCATTTTGGAAACCGGAATTATGCTGACCAATGCCATCAACCTATACACAAATTGTGGCTATCTGCGGATTCCAAATTATGGACAGTATGTTGGCGTGCCCACCAGCGTTTGCATGAAAAAAAAGATATAAAACTTTAAAATAAATGAAAAATACAGTCTTTATATTTCTTCTCATCACTACGGTTTTCTTTGCCCAAAACGGCTTTGAAAAAGGAAATGCCTTGTATCAAAAAGGGAATTATAACGAAGCCATCGCGGCGTATGAAAGTGTATTGAACGGCAAAAAACAATCGGCAGCATTGTACTTCAACATGGCCAATTGCTATTACAAACTCAACAAAGTAGCGCCAGCGATTTACAATTATGAAAAAGCATTGGTCCTTGCTCCAAATGATAACGAAATTAAGAACAACCTGAAGTTTGCCCAAAAAATGACTATTGATGAAATCAAAGAAGTGCCCAAAGTAGGCTTTGCAAAAATGCTCCGAGATTTCACAGCGGAATTTCATTATGACACTTGGGCTTGGATTGCGGTTTCTTTTTCGAGTTTGTTTCTGATGTTTTTTATTGGTTATTATTTCTCGCAGATCACATTTTCCAAACGGATTTTCTTTATCGGAATGTTTGTATTGGTTTTCTTGATTTTAATCAGTGTCATGGCAGCACTTTTCGAAAAGAACCATTATGAAAACGAACGTCCAGCCATTATTTTTGATGAAGTTGCCACGGTAAAAGGCGAACCAAAATCTTCGGCGGCCGACGCCTATACGTTGCATGAAGGCACTAAAGTTTATGTGCAGGAA
>JBBRXW010000030.1:0-12433 GCA_038238295.1 Flavobacteriales bacterium
AATAGATTTATGGCAAATGGGTTATGAATTTACAAGGTCTTTTGGAATACATGCTCCGGCGCTAAATATGCATATGTCATTTATTTGCGTTAGCAATTTGTATTTTTCTTTTGAAGCTTTTCATCAAAAGAAAAATAATTTTTCTAAGGCACTCAATCTATCTCTATTTCTGCTTTCCTTTTTTCTGGTGCTTTTTATCAATACACGATTGGCTCTTTTTGATGTATTGGCAGGCTTTGCCTTTGTTTTTTTTTATGAAATCATTCAGAAGTACGACTTAAAGAAGATACTCTCGGTATTGGGAATTCTTTTAGTTTCACTATTGTGTATCTTTTTTATTTATGTCGAAAAGAACCCGTATATGAAAAAGAAATATTATACGGTAACCTTTGCTCATATGGACAAAGTGGGGAAATTAGATGAGGTAGAAAATCCGGAAGTGGAAGTATACAATTCTTTTGTTACGCGGGTATCTATCTGGAAATCAGCATGGGATCTTTCGCTTCAAAAACTTCCTTTTGGTGTAGGCGCATCAGATGGGAAACCCGAACTTTTTAAATATTATAGAACTTCGAATCAAAAATTCTTGGCAAAATACAATTTCCCAACACACAACCAATATTTAGACTATTTATTGAAGTTTGGGATATTGGGTGTATTGGTAATTTTCATTTATATCTTTAACATTGGATATCTAGGATATACTTTAAAAAACCCGATTATTATTGCTTTCTTTTTTCTTTTTTTTACGTCCAACATTACCGATGATTATTTGATTCGCTTTGATGGAATTGCATACAGTGGACTTTGGATATCGATTTTTGCAAGCTATTGGATGCAGCAGAAATTATCGTCTGTACACCGAGATTAAATCCTTGAAGTTTTTTTGAAAATCAAATAAAAGCAAGCTTCTTTCCAATGCCTTTTCGCCAAAACGTACTCTAGTTGCCGGGTCTTTTAAGACTTCAATATAATGGTCGAGTTCATCAATAGTCGTAAAGAGGAACCCATTTTCATTAGGAATGACTACATCTTTATTTCCAATTATATTGGTTGCTAAGACAGGTTTTTGAAATGCCATAGCCTCTAAAACGGCAATTGGCAGTCCCTCCCAAAGTGAGGTTTGAATATAAATGTCGATTTCATTTAATTCTTTGAGGACCTTATTGCGGTCTAACATCCACCCAGTAATCCGGATATTTGGGGCGGTAATTTCATGATTCAATTCGCCGTCGCCAATCCATACAAAACTCAAATCCGGAAATTTTAAAGCAATGTTATTGAATAAATGTGGGTTTCTAGCATAAGTAATCCGGCCCACTATCCCGATGGTTAAACGTTCGTTTTGATGCGGCAGATAATGTTGGCGGATTTCATTAACATTAATCCCATTTCTCACTAAGACGGATTTTCCAAGGATATTTGATATTTCGTATTCCGTATCACCGCAGGCTATAGTCACACCGCCAAAAAGCAGTTGAAAGTTTTTTTCGATGAGCCAGTAGATTTTCTTACTCAGCGGAGAAATATCGGTTCTGAGAAACGCATAACCATGGGGAGTATAAAATAGTTTTTTCTTTTTAAAAAGCAGGAAGCAGGCGATCCGACCCAAAACTCCTGCTTTTGAAGAATGGAGGTGAACAACATCTGGGTCCAGTTTTTTGATAAGTTTTGATAGTTTTATAATCGATTTTAAATCCTGAATAGGAGAAAATTGCCGAACCATATTGACTTGCTCCAAGCGCACCCCTTCAGAAAACTCAATATTAATTTTTTCCGGATCTATTTCTTTACGATTGCCACTAAAAATGATGGTTGTGTTGATATCTTCTTTCAGATTAGGGTCTCCAAAAAAGTGAGATAAATCTTTGAAATAAGTATGAACTCCACCAGCTAACGCTTCAACTACATGAACAACTTTCAAAATGAATGAATTTTAATTGCAAAAATAGATAAAAAGGATAACGAAAACAGAAAAACTATTGGACTCTGTCAATTTGAATTCAAATCAACTAGATTGAACCCCTCTACAGTGATTTTTTTAAGCCCTCGCAGAAATTTTCATTTTTTTGAATCGCAAATAGTGCATTTGTTACTTTAAAAAAGACAGAATGTTGTGAAAAAAATAAAACTTTTCGCTCAAAAAGAGTTTGTCAGCTCTAACGAACAAAAAATCGTTCTTTATTGGATAAACCAAAATTATTTATGTATATTTCTTTTGTAGTTCTAATCATAAGTTTATTTTTGTGGACTACTTCTTTATCAAAGAAGAATACATATAATCTATGAAAAGAATTTTAATTACAGGAGCGGCCGGTTTTTTAGGCTCGCATTTGTGCGACCGTTTTATCCTCGAAGGTTATTATGTAATTGGAATGGACAATCTCATTACCGGGGATTTAAAAAATATAGCACATCTGTTCAAACACAAAAACTTCGAATTTTACCATCATGATGTAACTAAATTTGTTCACATCCCGGGCGAATTAGATTATATTCTTCACTTTGCATCTCCTGCCAGTCCTATCGATTACTTGAAAATTCCGATACAGACACTGAAAGTTGGCTCCTTAGGTACTCACAACCTCTTAGGTTTGGCACGGGTTAAAAAAGCAAGAATCCTGATCGCATCCACGTCGGAAATTTATGGCGATCCGTTGGTGCATCCGCAGACAGAAGAATACTACGGTAATGTTAATACCATTGGCCCGAGAGGCGTATATGATGAAGCCAAACGTTTTCAGGAATCGATTACGATGGCCTACCATACCTTTCATGGAGTAGAGACTAGAATTGTAAGGATTTTTAACACCTATGGACCAAGAATGCGATTGAATGACGGAAGGGTCATTCCAGCTTTTATAGGTCAGGCGCTACGCGGAGAAGATTTGACCATTTTTGGAGATGGTATGCAAACGCGTTCTTTCTGCTACGTAGACGATCAGATAGAAGGAATTTTCAGATTGCTATTATCGGATTATAGTTATCCTGTCAATATTGGTAATTCGGATGAAATCACCATTAAAGACTTTGCAGAAGAAATCATTAAACTAACAGGAACACATCAAAAAGTAGTCTATTTTCCGCTACCGATAAACGACCCTCTTCAGCGACAGCCGGACACCACAAAAGCAAAGGCAATCTTGGGTTGGGAAGCAAAGGTTTCAAGAGCCGAAGGTATGAAAATCACCTATGAATATTTTAAATCATTGTCAACCGAAGAACTTTTAAGAGAAGACCACAAGGATTTTACAGGATATATTCATTAAGATGACCGCAGCACACACAGGACGATATTCAAAATATATCAGACCAATAAGCATTCTGTTCGACTTATTGGTAATCACTGTGTTGTGCGTTGTTTTTTTTCAAGAACTAAATGTCAACTGCCTTTATTATTTAGGATACCAAACTATAGCTTGGGGACTGATTGCTTATTTTATTAGGTTCTATGAAATATACCGCTTCACAACACCTGTTGAAATAACCTCCAAAATTGCACAGCAAGGGATATTATTTTTATTGGTAACCATTGCTTTTTTTCCGTTTTCCAAAGAAGTTTTATTTAGCGGAAAAGCAATTGCACTCTTTATGGTTTCCAGTTTTACGTTAATTATCATTTTTAAATATCTATTATTTTATTATCTGAAAAAATATCGGATAGTTACCGGAAGCAATTTCAGAAATGCCATAATCATTGGCTATACTCCAGAATCAATTCGACTGAAAGAACTTTTTGAAACCAGAAATGACTACGGCTATCGCTTCATGGGGTACTTTTCCGATAAAAAATCAAACCCCAACATTAAAGGAAAATTAGAAGATCTTCAAACTTTTGTGCTAGAGAATAAAGTCGATGAAATTTACTGCTCCTTAAACGAAATCACCAACGATCAACTCAAGGATTTGGTTGATTTCGCAGACGAAAATAATAAAGCTATAAAGTTTATTCCAGACACTAAGGAGATTTTTTCGAAGAATCTAAAGATAGAATATTATGAGTTTTTCCCGGTACTTTCATTGAGAAAAACATTGCTTCACGATCCAATCACCAAAGCGTTTAAAAGAGGGTTCGACATACTTTTTTCATCCGTAGTCATTGTCGGATTGCTGTCATGGCTGGTCCCTTTGCTCGCAATTCTGATTAAAGCCGAATCCCGGGGTCCCATCTTTTTTAAGCAAGGAAGACCGGGTATCGATGAGAAGGAGTTCTTTTGTTATAAATTTCGTTCGATGCACATTAATGTAACTACCGAAAAAGAAGCTTCTAAAAATGATCCGAGGGTAACAAAAATTGGAAGGATACTAAGGAAAACAAGCATTGATGAAATGCCGCAATTCCTTAATGTCTTATTAGGAGATATGTCTGTTGTCGGGCCTAGGCCGCACCTTTGGTCCCAAAATAAAGCGTATGGGAATAGGATAAAAAAATACATGGTTCGCCATTACGTAAAACCAGGAATAACCGGACTGGCGCAGGTAAGAGGTTTTCGCGGCGAGATTGAAACCGATGAAGACATGATCAACAGGATCAAATATGATGTTTTTTATATCGAAAACTGGTCGCTAATCCTAGACATTAAAATTATTGTGCAAACCGTGATCAATATTTTTAAAGGGGAAGAGAAAGCCTACTAAATGGAGACGCCACTAGTATCCATAATCACCCCAACGTACAATTCCGAAAAATTTATCGCCGAAACAATTCGCTCTGTTCAAAACCAAAGTTATACGCACTGGGAAATGATACTGGTCGATGATTGTTCCAACGATAGAACCGAACTAATCATTACGGAATTTCAAGCGTCGGATTCGAGAATCATCTTCTACAAACTCCATAAAAATGCCGGTGCCGGTGTTGCCCGAAATCAGGCGATTACGATGGCAAATGGTCGGTTTATTGCCTTCCTAGATTCCGATGATTTATGGAAGCCTGAAAAACTCCAAAAGCAAATTGATGCTATGGTAACACACAATTCGCCGTTCTCGTTTTCTTTCTATGATTGTATCGATGAAAGCGGAAATTCACTTCACAAAAGAATTGAAGCCCCCAAAAAATTATACTATTGGCAATTATTTTTCTGCAATTTTGTAGGCAACTTGACCGGAATCTACGACACACAATTCTTTGGAAAAATTCCAATCTCAAGCATCCGAAAACGCCAGGATTGGATGGTTTGGCTAACGGTGTTGCAGAAGATGCAAACGGCACAACCGATTCCTGAAAGCCTAGCCATTTATAGAGTGCGACAAGACTCCATTTCTTCTTCTAAAATGAAATTGCTGCAGCATAATTTTGCAGTATACCGTCAGTTTTATAAGTTCAATGTAGTGGTAGCGCTTTGCTGTATGGTTGGATTTTTATTCACCCAGTTATTGATAAAACCGCTTTATATCAGAAAGATTGCACCAACGATTTAAACTGTTTTAACTTTCCGCTTTTGCTTCTTTCAATGGCCTCTTTTCGAGTGAAAATATAGTTGAGGTTTGGTTCTAAAAACTGACCCAATACGTGTTTCATTGTCGATATTTCCGATTCTGATAGTTCTTTTTGACTGACATAATCAATTTCGAAAGTGTCGGTTTTGGTTTGCAGGATCACAAATTCACGAACGTTGCCGTCATCTTCAAAAAGCCCTTTGGTAATCGAATAAAATGTCATTCCAGGCGCTACTTTTCCGCTTGGTAAAATCGCAATATCATTGGTACGACCAGTCAGTTTTTTGAGAATGGGATTTTTCAACGTGCTCTTTTCATCAAGGATACCAATGTCGCCGACTTCATAACGAATCATCGGATGCGCTTTGTTGTATAGGGAAGTCACGACAATCCGGCCTTCTTTTCCATAAGGTAAAACCCGATCGTTGTCGTCTAAAATTTCCACAAACAAGGTTTCTGAATTGACTTTCCAGATTCCATCCGGACTTTCTAAAGCGATAATGTCGAGTTCAGCGCTTCCGTATTCGTTGATAATAGGCATTCGGAACCGTTCTTGCAACAAGCGTTTGTCCGCCTCAAAAAGCATTTCGGAAGTCACGATACACACTTTCAAACTGGGACAAATTTCATCCAGAAATAGATTTTTACGCTGTAAATATTTCGCCAGCAATACGATCGAATTCGTATAGCCATTGATATAATCGAATTGGGTATTTCTGAATTTGCTTAGCATCCGCTCCATAGCACTCTCCGAAAAATCAAAGATATTGAAGCGATAGCGATGGCTCAAAAAATCCTTCAATCGCAGCTTGGTATTCGCGATAAAATCTAACGGCATTCCGTAAAAGCGGGCCTGCCACGAATGATTAAAATCAATGCCGTACCAATCAAAACGATGCATGATATTGGCCCAAATCAAGGCATGACAAAACTTGTCTTTGGCAAACACCATCGGGTCTCCGCTCGAACCGGAAGTTTTATTAACATAGACATTCTTCGTTGTAAAACCTTCCGACAATCGTTCTTTCAAAGGCTTTTGGAAATGTATTTTTTTCATCACCGGTAAATCTTCCCATTTTCTAGCGGAAGTAGTGCCGGTTAAGTTTTTATAAAAAGGATTGTGTTGCAGATGATAGTCGAGTATTTCCTGTTTTTTCAACGCTAAATTTTTTATATATTCTTGTTCCGATAACATTAGAATTTGATTCAATTCTGTTCTGGCTTTCGCGATTGGAAAGCCATTAAGTTGTAAAGTAAGATTGAAAAGGTTGAACACAGCTAGAGTATTTTGCATCAAAAATAATATTTCGCAACTACTATCAACAAACAACCGAGAAGTTTTTAAAAATTAATTATTAAATCCGTCTTAAACCCAGTATTTTTGTGACGCACAACTAACGACTACATCATGAGAATTTTACTTTTAGGCTCCGGCGGCAGGGAACACGCTTTTGCCTGGAAAATGGTTCAATCGCCGCTTTGCGAAAAACTTTTCGTAGCACCCGGAAATGCAGGCACTGCAACAATTGCCACGAACATTAACATCAGCACGACCGATTTTGAAGCCATCAAAAAATTGGTGCTTCAGGAAAACATCACTATGGTTGTCGTCGGTCCAGAAGATCCACTGGTGAACGGTATTTTCGATTTCTTCCAAAATGACAATCAACTCCAATCGATTCCAGTAATTGGCCCATCACAATTAGGAGCACAACTTGAAGGCAGTAAAGAATTTGCCAAAGAATTTATGGTCAAACATCAGATTCCGACCGCTGCCTATGATAGTTTTACAAAGGAAACCGTTCAAAAAGGCTGCGAATTTTTAACCACATTAAAACCACCATATGTTTTAAAAGCCGATGGACTAGCAGCAGGTAAAGGCGTTTTAATTCTTCAAAATTTAGAAGAAGCGCAACGGGAATTGCGCAGCATGCTAATCGATGCCAAGTTTGGGCAAGCCAGCAGCAAAGTCGTGATCGAAGAGTTTTTAGATGGCATTGAATTGAGTTGCTTTGTATTGACCGATGGGAAAAATTATAAAATCCTGCCAACAGCTAAAGACTACAAACGCATTGGTGAAGGAGATACCGGCTTAAATACGGGCGGGATGGGAGCTGTTTCTCCGGTACCATTTGCAGATGCCGTTTTATTAGAAAAAATAGAAAACCGAATTGTAATTCCAACGATAATGGGCTTGCAAAAAGACAACATCCCGTATCAAGGGTTTGTTTTTATCGGATTGATTAATGTCAAAGGCGAGCCGATTGTCATCGAATATAATGTCCGGATGGGCGATCCTGAAACCGAAGTGGTGATTCCAAGAGTAAAGAACGATCTGGTCGAATTGTTTGTCGCTGTTGCCAACGAAAAATTGAATGAGATTGACCTAGATATCGACCAAAGAAGTGCCGCAACAATAATGCTGGTTTCAGGAGGATATCCTGAAGACTATCAAAAAGGAAAGGTGATTTCAGGTATAGAAACCGTTGAAGATTCGATTGTTTTTCAGGCCGGAACAAAAACAGAAAACGGCAAAGTAGTGACTAATGGCGGACGCGTTTTAGCAGTGACTTCGTATGGAAATGATTTTCAAGACGCCATAAAAAAATCGTATCAAAACATAAACAAATTACATTTTGATACGATGTATTATAGAAAAGATATCGGTTTCGACTTACTTAGTTAAGAAAGAATGTGCCGAAGTATCTTGGTTTTCTTCTCCGTTGGCTCTGTGCTGCGTCAATTGTTTGCACCAGTAAACCGTTGCATATCCGCAAATGATCATAAAAATCCAGTTGATGATATTGGCAGCAAACCAATGGGTCAACTCTAAATGTCTCAGGTAATTGTGAGGAAGAAAGAAAACGTTTTCAAATAACCATTGTATACCTTCAAAAAATGCTCTCATAATGTGTAGTTTTGTTTTTTTAAACAAATAGTATATTTACCGTCACAAAAGTATAAAATATCCTTATGATTACAAGTCTTTTTAGAAAATCTACGCCATTAAATTATTCGATTGTAATTTTAGGGATACTTTCTTTCTTCTTTTTATACCAGATCAAGTATGCTTCCGGTGCGAATACGATGCTGCATATTGGACTGAAAATGAGTCTCCTGGGAATTGTTTTCGCGTCTGTTTTTCTCACCAATTTTATCGTCAAGAAAAACGGTATTAGCAAAGACAGCGCATATACGATGTTGTTTTATTTTTTATTCCTGCTATTCTTCCCTGCTGTTTTCAACAATACACCGTTGCTATTTTCGAATTTTTTCATCCTGCTGGCCATCCGCAGAGCCGTTTCGCTGCACTCGTTGAAATCATCCAAAGAAAAAATATTCGATGCCTCAGTGTGGGTTTTTATCGCCTCGTTGTTTCATTTCTGGAGCATCCTTTTTATTATCCTCATTTTTGTTTCGGTACTTTTTCATGTTGCCCGGGACTACCGCAACTGGTTTTTACCGTTCCTTGCCTTTTTTGCAGTAGCGATTATCTTTGTAGTGAGTGCGCTGTATTTTCATACGACGTGGATTGATCATTTGCTGGCACAATCAGCGATTGATCTTCGAATGGATTACTTCACAAACAACTATCAAAATTTGGCCTTATCGATTTATGCGACGATTGGATTGTTCTTTGTCGTTTCATTACTACTGACTATTTCCAACCGGCCTTTGATCTTGCATCCCACCTACAAAAAAATACTGACGGCCATCATTATCGGAATTGCGGTTTTGCTGATTTCACCGAACAAATCAAATGATTTATTGCTATTTACGGTGGCGCCATTAGCGATGATTACGACCACGTACATCGAGTCCGGTCAACCGCAGTGGCAGCAAGAAGTTGTTTTGGCAGCGCTTATCATTTTAGGTTTTTTTGCGTTCTTCTCTCAATTATAACTTATTGCCATACGCCAAATCACCGGCGTCGCCTAAGCCAGGAACGATATAGTTTTTCTCGTTCAAAGTTTCGTCTAAAGTAGCGACCCACAAATGGCAATTATCAGGCAAATGGTTTTTGAGGAATTCAATACCTTGCGGAGCAGCAATAATTACAGCGATATGGATTTCTTTCGGCAAACCTTTTTCCATCAGTTTATTAAAAACCGCGACCATCGATTGCCCCGTCGCTAACATCGGATCAATCAGCAATAAGGTTTTGTCCTGCAAGTTGGGCACAGCTTGGTATTCGACAAGGATATCAAAAAAATCATCTTGGTTCGGATGGTGGCGATAGGCGGAAACAAACCCGTTTTCCGCACTGTCAAAATAATTCAGGAAGCCCAAATGCAACGGCAATCCCGCTCTCAATATTGAACACAACACCAACTTATCTGCAATTTCGGTCGTCTTCTTGATACCCAATGGCGTGGTAATTTCAATGTTTTTATACTGCAAATTTTTACTCAGTTCGAACGCCATCACTTCGCCAATTCGCTCAATATTACGGCGGAAACGCATGCTGTCATGTTGCACCTTCACATTGCGAATTTGTCCTAAAAAGTGATTTAAAATACTGTTGCCTTCCGACAGATAATGAATTTGCATAAAGCGAAAATTTGTTTTAGGTTATAAATGTATAAAAAGTATCTTTGTGTTTTAAATATAAAAATATGTTTTCAAAATTAGCCTATACCGTTTTCGAGAGAAGTATCGCGGATTACCATCAGTTTGATAATGTAGACCAACCGATCAGCAATCCGTACCAGAAAGATCAGTTCGAGCATTTGCTCTACCACAAAAACTGGATCGATACCGTGCAATGGCATTTTGAAGACATCATCCGCGATCCACAAATCGATCCGGTAGCAGCACTAACTCTAAAACGAAGAATCGACGCTTCCAATCAGGAACGCACCGATATGGTCGAATATATCGATAGTTATTTTTTGCAGAAATACAGTACTGTCAAAGTAAAAGACAGCGCGAAAATCAATTCAGAAAGTCCAGCTTGGGCATTCGACCGCCTGTCGATTTTAGCATTAAAAATCTATCACATGCACGAAGAAGCCACACGCGAAGGCGCTTCACAAGACCACAAGGACAAATGCCAGACGAAACTCAATGTGCTTTTAGAGCAACGCACCGACTTGTCGACCGCCATTGATGATTTAATCCACGACATCGAAAACGGCGACAAATTCATGAAGGCTTACAAACAAATGAAGATGTATAACGACGATGAATTGAATCCGGTTTTATATCAAAATAAGAAATAATTTCAGGAGCTGTTTCCCGCTATCCGCCTTTATCTCTCCACTCCGTTGCGAGGATACCGGCTACTATCGGGGCTAGGGCTTTTGGTTCCATAATAATTTGTCAGAAAAGAAACCACATATAGCCGTCATGAGACTTTCCGCAATGGGAGATGTTGCCATGACGGTTCCTGTTTTACGCGCATTGACAGCGCAACATCCCAATATCCGGCTAACGGTTATTTCCCGTACTTTTTTCAAACCGTTCTTTGATGGAATTCCCAATGTCGATTTTTTTCCGTTCGATGAAAAAGAAAGACACAAAGGAATCTTAGGGCTGCTGCAGTTGTATTGGGATTTAAAACCATTAGGCATCGACGCTTTTGCGGATTTGCATAATGTCATCCGCTCCAATTTTATCCGCAAACGTTTTGCATTGACTGGAAAAAAAACAGCCTTTACCGACAAAGGACGGACAGAAAAGCGGCGCCTTACCGAGTTGAAAAACAAAACCATTCTGCCGCTCCCGACCATGTTCGAAAGACACGCCGAAACCTTTAGGAAGCTGGGGTATCCGATCGATTTATCCCATCCAGTATTTCCTCCGAAACAAAACATGGAAGCAAAAGTCATCGAGATCACCGGGGACAAAAACAACAAAAAATGGATTGGCATCGCCCCATTCGCGCAATACGATTCGAAGGTGTATCCGATCGATTTGATGCAGGAAGTGATTCATCAGTTATCGCAAAATCCGCAGCATCAGCTTTTTCTTTTTGGCGGCGGACACGAAGAAATAGAACAATTAAACGCGCTTGCAGAGAATCGTCAGAATATAGTAATGATTGCAGGAAAACTACACTTGCAACAAGAACTTCAACTCATCAGCAATCTCGACGTCATGCTTTCGATGGATTCGGGGAACGCACATATCGCAGCGATGTTTGGCGTTAAAACCATTACGCTTTGGGGCGCGACGCATCCGTTTGCAGGATTCTCACCATTTGATCAGCCCTTAGAAAATGCGATTACTTCAGACCGGAACGAATATCCGTTCCTACCGACTTCCATCTATGGGAACAAAAAAGTATCGGGATATGAAAACGCAATGCGTACCATCATGCCCGAGAAAGTAGTCTACAGCATTCAGTCACAGTTGGCTAAATAAAACTGGTTTTAAACGTCGTCGTAATCAATATAAATTGTATCCGAAGTCGGATGTGCCTGACATGTCAATATTAAACCTTCGGCAATTTCACCATCAGTTAGAATCGAATTTTTCTTCATCACCGCCGTACCGGAAGTAATGCGCGCCAAGCAACTACTACAAATACCACCCTGACAGGAATATGGCGCATCGATGCCTTGTTTCAAAGCCGCTTCGAGAACCGTTTGCTTTTGCGACATTTCGAAAGTGGTTTCATCATCATCCACCAACACTGTGATTTTGGTATGGCCTTCTAATGATTTATCGATTTTATTTTCGGAAGATGCCGTCGAGAACAATTCAAATTTAATAGCCGATTCCTTGATGTTGCGCTCTTTCAACACGGAAGAAACCATCGTGATCATTTCCTCTGGACCGCACAAATAGAACTTATCGAAAGTCAATTCTTTGTGCTTGTTGTTCATTACGAAATTGATGGTAGATTTTTCAATCCTGCCGAACAAATCGCCTTCTACTTTCGCTTGGCTGTAGACAAAATGCACAAAAAACCGACCTACATATTTCAGTTGCAGATCGTGCAATTGTTGATGAAACATCGTTGATTCCGGGGTTTTATTTCCATAAACCA
>JBBRXW010000031.1:0-11760 GCA_038238295.1 Flavobacteriales bacterium
ATATCAAAACGATTACCGACGCGGGGCATCAAGTTGGTGCCCAGGTCGGTTGGGATTTAGCGCATGCTGCAGGAAACATTAAACTTGAACTCCACGATTGGAACGTCGATTTTGCGTGTTGGTGCAGTTATAAATATATGAATTCCGGACCCGGAAACGCTTCAGGTTGCTTTATCCACGAGAAGCATCATAACAATACTGATCTGCCACGATTTGCCGGTTGGTGGGGACATAATAAAGAACGCCGCTTCAAGATGGAACCGGATTTCGACCCAGTGCAAGGCGCTGATGGTTGGCAAATCAGCAACTTACCGATATTGTCTTTAGCGCCGTATTTGGCTTCCGCTGAAATGTTTGCAGAAATTGGAATGGAAGCTTTAATCCAAAAAAGAGACACAATCACCGCCTATCTTGAATTCGTTCTACACGAAATCGATAAGGAAGTTGATAGTACGTTTGAAATCATTACCCCAAAAAACCCAATCGAAAGAGCCTCCCAATTGTCGGTTTTCCTTCATGGAGAAGGGCGTGCGCTATTTGATTATTTGATGAGTCATGGCGTTATTACAGATTGGCGGGAACCGAATGTGATTCGATTGGCACCAGTTCCGTTATATTGCTCTTTTGAAGATATGTATGAATTCGGACAAATTTTGAAAGCAGGAATTCAGTCCCATCGATAAAATTTAATTAGCATTTACTACCAAAATGAATAAACAAGAAAAAATTAAAGACTTTGATCCGTCACAGCCTGGGGTAGCCAATGAAAGCATTTTTGGATTGCCATTTACCGCAGATGAAAGTGAAATCGTAATCATTCCGGTGCCTTGGGAAGTAACCGTAAGTTACGGTTCGGGTGCGTCAAATGGACCTAAAGCAATTTTAGAAGCTTCGTTTCAGGTTGATTTGCACCATCAGGATTTTCCGGATTTGTGGAAACTAGGAATGTATTTCGATTGGAACGACCAGACCGACAATTGGGCATCCAACAGCGAGAAATACAAAGGTCAGGCGCAAACAATCATTACTGCTTTAGAAAGTGGAGAAGTTATCGAAAGCCATCCTTCATTGCAATCCGATCTGGATAAAATCAATACAGTGTGCCGCGAGTTGAAAGACGAAGTAAGAGAACGCGTTTTATATTGGACGAGAAAAGGAAAGAAAGTGGCGCTCTTAGGCGGTGATCATTCTACGCCATTGGGGTATTATGAAGCATTGGCGACGCAACATGATAATTTTGGAATCCTACACCTTGATGCCCACATGGATCTGCGAAATGCCTACGAAGGGTTTACCTATTCGCATGCTTCAATTATGTATAACGCTTTGCAGTTGCCGCAAATTTCAAAAATTGTACAAATTGGAATCCGCGATTTTTGCAAACAGGAAGTCGAAACGGTCCTAGAGCAAGGCCGCCGTGTTCAGTTGCATACCGACAGCGATATGAAAGCAGAATCGTATGCGGGAGCAACCTGGGAGCAGCAATGCGACCATATCATCGCATCCTTGCCACAGAAAGTAACGATTAGTTTTGATGTTGATGGAATGAATTTTTGGTACGCGCCCAATACTGGAACGCCGGTTCCGGGTGGATTTACATTCGAACAGGCGACGTATTTGTTCAATAAACTGGCGAGTAGCGGTAAAGAGATTATTGGTTTCGATTTGGTCGAAGTCGCTCCTGGCGAAACCGAATGGGACGGAAACGTCGGCGCCAGAATGTTGTATCATATGTGTGGCGTGCTCGCTAAAAACAACGGCTTGGATGTTGGTCAAAAGATTATCTTCAATCAAAAAAAATAAAGTTAAACACTATTTTTTATAGCAAGCTGTTCATTTTTTGGACAAGTTTTTTTTATACAATCAGTTTATAACGATTGATATAATTTAAATCATCAATCTTTTTTTAGTAAAGCCTATAATTATATTGGGTATAAAATGGAGCGGACTTATAATCGTACCGGCTGCGTGAAGGATGGTAGTGGAAATCCTGTCATCGCATAGTTTTTTATGGAATGATTTCTTACTACTGATGCGGCTGTCTCTTGGCAACAGCAATGACAGATTGCAACGGACAGCCTGACCTGCCTTTTCGGCGAGGGCACGCCCAAATAATGTGGCTTTAATAAACATTCTTCGGATTATTATTTTATTTTTGTCAGCATACCCTTTCATCTCTTTGTTAATGCAAGCATCTCAAAAAATTGCGGTCGTCGGTTCTGGTTTAGTGGGGTCGCTTTTGGCGATTTACCTTAAAAAGGCCGGACACACTGTGCATGTGTTTGACCGTAGCCCCGATATCCGAAATATAGAATTCTCCGGACGCTCGATCAATCTGGTGTTGTCGGACCGCGGTTGGAAAACCCTGCGCGATATCGGATTGGATGATGAAATCAGAAAAATTGGAATTCCAGTAGACAAACGCGCGATTCATATGCCAGACAGTAGCCTGAATTATCAGTACTATGGCAAGGAAGGCGAGGCGATATTTTCGTTATCACGCGGTGTTTTGAACCGGAAGATGATTGATTTGGCAGAAGCCGCTGGAGTCGAATTTTTCTTCGAGCATAAAATCTGGGATGTGACGCTGAGCGACGCAACACTGCATATCGGCGCGACAGAACGAGGCGAATGGGAGGAACTGAAATACGATTTGGTCTTCGGTTCGGATGGTGCTTTTTCGAGAGTACGCCATAGGATGCAGCGGCAGAGTATGTTTGATTATTCGCAGGAATTTTTGAAAATTGGGTACAAGGAATTGCATATTCCAGCCAATGCCGACGGCACGCATAAACTCGATAAGAATTCACTGCACATATGGCCGCGCGGCAATTATATGTTGATGGCTTTGGCGAATACTGATGGTAGTTTTACCTGTACGTTATTCATGCCGCATGAAGGGGAAAATTCTTTCGAAAACTTGAAAGATGCCAAAACCCTCGAAGCCTTTTTGCCTCGCATTTCCCCGATACGGCGGAAGTGATTCCGGATTTGGTCGAAGATTTCTTTAAGAACCCGACGAGTTTTTTGGTGACGATGAAATGTTTTCCTTGGACCTACGAAGACAAAGTCGCTTTGATTGGCGACGCCTGCCATGCGATAGTTCCGTTTTACGGACATGGAATGAATGCCGGCTTCGAAGACATCACCGTGCTCTTCGACATGATGCAGCGCTATGGCGACGATTGGGAAACGATTTTTACAGAATACCAAAAATCAAGAAAACCCAATACCGATGCGATTGCGGAGTTATCCTATCGTAATTTTATGGAGATGAGTTCGCGGACTGCCGACAAAAAATTCCTACTTCAGAAGAAAATTGAAAAGTGGTTTTCCGAAAAACATCCCGACAAATGGCTTCCTTTATACAGCCGCGTCACGTTTAGCCTACGCCCGTATTCCGAAGCATTGGCGATCGGCAATCAGCAAAATGCGATTATGGAAGAAGTGATGCAAATAAAAGATATCGAAATCCAGTGGAATTCTGATGTTGTAGAAGCAAAAATTATTTCTTTATTACAATAATCTTTAGGAGCTGTTCCGGCTGTACACTTTATCTTTTGCGCCAAAAAAATGGCGCAAAAGGATGCCGTTTCCATCCGGGCTAGGGCATTATGCTTCCCGATGCACTTTATTAAAATCGAAAGCTGGTTTGCAAATGGCGATATACTCACAGGGTTCATCAAATGGGTTGGAGTATTGCACCCGTGTGTTTTTTTCGATTTTGATGGATTGTCCGGCTTCCAAAATGACCGTTTCCCCTTCGATAATAAATTGCTTTTTCCCCGAAATGATATACGTGTATTCTTCAAATTCTGGCGTTTGAAAAGGTTCCGCCCAATGCGGTGGTGCGACCATATGTGCAATCGAGAGTTCCGTGTTGTTGGTCGTAGCGATGCCGTGATGCTCTTCGATAAGTTTGCCGTCGGTGGTTGGCACGACAAAAGGGTCTTTTTGAATGAAGTATTTTTCCATGATTTACCGTATTAATCCCAGACATATTTCCATGAGCCATCCGCTTGTTTTTTCCAAACGGTATGAAAAACTCCGGTATACTCTTTTGCTTTTCCGAGCGAGTCGGTGACCGTCCAAATGTATTTTCCGAAATCGTATCCGAGGGTTCCGTCTTTTGAAACTGAAATAAAATCAGGTGTCCAGCTTACCTTTGCTTTCAGATATTTTGGATTGCTAAAATGTTTTTTGATGTTTTCTTTACCATGAATTAAGGTGTCATTGTCTGTTTTTATCGTAGCATTGTCATCGGCAAATTGATAAAACCCTTCGGCAATTCCTTTTTCTTTGACGGTTTTTTCAAAGTTCTTTTCGGCTTCTCGGATTTGTTCTTCCTGATTGGAAGCAGCATTGAGGTCGAGTTTGTAATGGCAGCTTGCCGCTGTAAATGCAATGACTATAGTGCAAATGATTTTTCTCATCGATTATTCTTTAATTATTTTTTCTATCTTCTGGACCTTGAGCACTTATATTTAAATTTACTATGGAAGTGTTTTTTAGATTTAAATTAACAAGATTGCTCAATCCACTCATATTTAACGACGATAAATTAAGTGTGTATTCACAAGTTGAGGTTTGCAAGGATGCTAAATTCGACACGTCTAAAGATGCAATTGGACTATCACTAATATTTAAAGTTGTTAGATTAGTAAACGAACCTAATCCAGTCATATCATAAATTAGAGAACAGAAAATACTTAAATGTGTTATTGTTAATGCTTCACTCAATTGAATTTCCCCATCATTATTAGTGTCAATCACGGGTTGATTATGAAGTAATGCATTTTTAAAATTAGCATCCGGAATGTTCACGATCTGTGCTTGCGCTATACTGGAAACTGTGGCAAAAATAAAAAACAGTAGCACTTTCTTCATAATGTATTGATTTTAAGATTCTAAAGTTATGAAATAAAAGCACAAAATGACTTTTCAATTATTACCATTTCTATTAAAGATTTCGAAATATTAAAATTAGAAGAGGCTCTGTCGTTTTACTGTTTAAAATAGACCCATCGCCTAATTACTTTTAAATAGTAAATTTTTAAGTTATCAGTTTATTTCCTAAACATTTTACTCAAAATGCTAAATGCACCGCGAATAAAGCTTGCGCTGGTGACAACTTTCAATACGGATTTCCCAACAACACTGGCAGTACTTGGTTCGTTGCTAGCCGATTTTTCTGCTGCTGCATCAGTAGTTTCTGCCTGCTGGTACGCAGCGTCTATTTTTTTGGTCAACAGTTCATAGGCACTGTCGCGGTCGATGGTTTCGCTGTATTTGCGTACCAGTTTCGACTGCGAATTGATGGTGTTGATTTCGACATCCGATAAAATATCCATGCGGCTTTGTGGGGCACGAAGCATTGTGGCCGCCAAGGGTGTTGGGATTCCTTTTTCATTTAAGGCGGTTACCAAAGCTTCTCCGATTCCGAGTGCGGTAATCAATTCGTCGGTTTTATAAAATTCGGACGTAGGATAATTGTCCGCTGTCATTTGAATCGATTTTCGATCATTCGCGGTAAATGCCCGCAACGCATGCTGGATTTTCAAACCCAATTGCGCCAATACGCCGCTCGGCACATCCATTGGATTTTGGGTGATGAAATAGATTCCAATTCCTTTCGATCGAATCAGTTTAACGATAGTTTCGATTTGGTCGAGTAAGGTTTTGCTGGCTTCATTAAAGATTAAATGCGCTTCATCAATAAACAATACCAACTCGGGCTGATCGGCGTCGCCTTTTTCGGGCATTTGATGATAGATTTCGGCGAGCAAACTCAACATAAAAGTCGAAAACAATTTGGGTTTGTCCTGAATGTCGGTCAATCGAATAATATTAATATAGCCTTTTCCATTTTCATCAAAACGCATCAGATCATTGATATCAAAAGAGGTTTCGCCAAAGAATAAATCGGCACCCTGCTGCTCGAGTTCGATAATTTTCCTCAGGATTGTTCCTGTCGTGGAGGTAGAGATTTTACCATAATTGGTTTCGATTTCCTCTTTGCCTTCTTCGGTAATATAATTGATGACTTTTTTGATGTCTTTCAAATCGAGCAAAGGCATTTTGTTGTCGTCGCAGTATTTAAAAATTACAGCTACCACGCCAGCTTGCGTATCATTCAAATCGAGAATTCGAGAGAATAAAACAGGTCCAAATTCCGAAACCGTAGCCCGCAACCGCACGCCGTTTTGTTGGGAAAGCGATAGTAGTTCTACCGGAAAACTTGCTGTTTGATAAGGGATATTAATTTTCTCGTGACGTTCGGTAATAAATGGTTTGGCTTCACCTTCTTTAGCCACGCCGCTAAAATCACCTTTGATGTCCATCATCAATACCGGAATCCCGAAAGAAGACAGCTGTTCCGACAATACCTGAATAGTTTTGGTTTTTCCGGTCCCAGTCGCTCCTGCAATCAATCCGTGGCGGTTGAATGTTTTCAGCGGAATCTTCACCTGAGCTTCCGGAATTACTTCGCCGTCAAGAAGGGCAGCGCCCAATAAAATGCTCTCTCCCTTGGTGGTATATCCGTCGGTAATTGTCGTAATGAAATCGGTTTTTTTTGTCATGGACATTGATAAGTAAAAAGTGGATGAATGAAATTAGGAATGCAAGATATCTTTTTTTGGTTTTCGATTGGAAAATCATTTTTAAAAGTAGTTATTTTTCTATAAAAAGAATACAAATCAGGTTACAATATCGATGTTAATACTATATTGAACAATTGTCACGTTATACTTCATATCGTTGATTTAATGTTTGAAAGAGATCGATTTTCAATAGCTTTTTTAAAAGAAGCGGAAAGGTTGAAAACAAAGGATTTTCAGGTCCTTTAAATTAATTACAATTAAATTAAAAAAAGTTTTTTTATTAGAACTAAAAAATTAAATTTGCTCCTATTCAAAGTTATTTACAACTAAAACTAATAATTATTTAAAACTATTAAAAATCAAAAAAATGGCAAACGTTAAAAAAGAAAGTAGTTCAAATGCTAATTCAAACGGTGGTTCAAGCTTAGGTGGATTGTTCTCAGGGATAGTAATTGTTGCATGTATCGCCGTAGGGTGGCTGATCTGGAATTTCATCATGGGTAGTGGTTCTAATTTTGAAGGAGGCGTTAATACCGGAACTCCACTAAAAGGAAATTATTTAGCAATGGTTTACAAAGGAGGGCCTATCGTTCCTGTTTTGATGGGTTTGTTGTTGATGGTGGTAGTTTTTTCAATTGAAAGATATTTTGTTATTTCTAAAGCGACAGGTAAAGGAAATTTAGACCAATTTATGAAATCTATTCATGCAAGTGTTACTAAAGGTGATATCGAAGGCGCTTTGGCAGCTTGCGACCAGCAACAAGGTTCCGTTGCCAATGCGATCAGATCGGCATTAATGAAATACCAAGACGTTAAAAAAGAAGGATTCAATAGTGAAGAAGCGTCGGAAACCATCCACAAAGAAATAGAAGAGGCGACTTCATTAGAAATGCCAATGTTAGAGCAGCATATGACGATCTTATCTACATTAGTTTCTTTAGGAACTTTAGCTGGATTATTAGGGACGGTAACAGGGATGATTAAAGCATTTGCCGGATTAGCTGGTGGTGGTGGAGCAGATTCTGCTGAACTTGCCAACGGTATTTCTGAGGCTTTGATTAACACCGCTACAGGAATTTCGACTTCAGCTTTAGCGATTATCTGCTATAACTTCTTTACTTCAAAAATTGATAGTTTGACTTACGCTATTGATGAGGCTGGAACTACAATTGTCAATACGTACAGACACTTCAGAGGGAGCTTAAAACAATAATTTTTGATATTTATTATCAATAAAAATATACAACAACAATGGCAATAAAAATGAAAAAAAAGTCAACAACGACCGATATGACGGCGATGTGTGACGTTGCATTCCTTTTGCTTACGTTCTTTATTTTGACTGCTACTGCCAAAGTTCCTGAAGTAATGCCTGTTGATACACCGGCATCTACCGTACAAACGAAGTTGCCTGAAAAAGATTTAGCAACATTAACCGTTGGAAATGGTAAAGTATTTTTTGATGTCAAAGGGAAAGATGTCCGTGTGAGAACCCTAGAATTAATGGGCAATAAATATGGCGTTAAGTTTTCTGATGAGGATCAAAATAAGTTTGCCATTATGGAAAGTTTTGGTGTTCCTGTTCAGAATCTCAAACAGATTCTAGATTTGAAACCTGCAGACAGAAAGAAAGTGCAACAGCCTGGAATCCCTAAAGATTCTTTGGATAATCAATTGGCAGACTGGGTTCAGAATGCGCGGATTGCCAACATAGAGCTGCATGACAAAGAATTGGAACTCGCTATTAAAGGAGATGCAAAGGAAGAATATCCGATCATTAAAAGAGTTATGGATATTTTACAGGATCAGAAAATCAATAACTTCAGTTTGGTTACTGGTTTGAGAGGAAAAGAAAAATAATTTTAAATAATATACTAAATGGCTGAATTAAATACCGGCGACGGCGGTGGTAAAAAAGGCAGTAAGAAAGTAAGAAGTAAAAAACAAAACTCCAGAGTCGATTTGACTGCAATGGTAGATTTGGCTTTCTTATTAATCACGTTCTTTATGCTTACCACTACTTTATCTAAACCCCAATCGATGAATTTGGGTTTGCCAGATAAAGATCCGGACAAGGATAAAAATAAAGATGTTAAAGTAGATGAGAACCGTACGATGACTATATTATTGGGAGACAATAATAAATTAGTTCGTTATGTGGGTTTATTGGCGACTCCGGTTTCAGGTGGCATGCCAAAAGATTTTGAATATGGTAAAGACGGTATCCGTAAAGAATTATTGAGCAGAAAAGAAGCCGTTCTTCAATATACCGGAAACAAAGACAAAGGTATGATTGTAATTATCAAACCAAGTAAAAAGTCAAATTATCGTAATTTAGTAGACATATTGGATGAAATGGCCATTGTGAATGTGCCTACTTATGCTATTGTAAATGAAATTTCTCCTGAAGAAAGCAAATTGATTGGAGCTGGAGCAGCGGATGCTGTCGCTCCTGTAACGGCTGCAACTCCTAACCCTTAAACGAAAAGACATGAAATTAGATTTATTAAAAAATCAATGGGTGGATATCGTTTTTGATGGGCGAAACAAGTTGTACGGGGCTTACGATTTGAGAAAATCTAATGGTAAAACGACCATGAGATCACTTATCATAGGAGGTATTATTTTTACTTTTCTGGTAAGTATTCCTGTATTGGCCAATTTACTTCCAGATAGTTCTGATAATGCTGTTCTAGATCAAAAAATTACAACAGTAAAATTGCCACCAAAAGAAAAACCAAAAGAAGACTTACCACCACCACCACCACCGCCACCAAAAGTGGATCAGGTGAAATTCGTAAAGCCAGTAGTGGCTAAAGCGGAAGAGGTTGTAGAAGAACCACCAAAAATCAAAGAAATCGTTAAATTGAAAATCGGTGCGGAAACTGTCAAAGGGGACCCCGATGCAGAATTAACGGTTGAGCCAGTTGGTAATGGTCCTAAAGATGTGGTGGAAGAAGATAACAATATCTACAACACAGCAGGAATTGAAGTAAAACCGGATTTTCCAGGTGGAATTGAAAAGTTTTACAAATATGTTTTCAAAAACTACCAGGTTCCTGAAGAAGATGGATTGAAAGGAAAAGTATTTGTTTCTTTCGTTGTTGAAAAAGATGGTTCATTAACGGATATCAAAGTAATCCGTGATATAGGATACGGAACCGGAAAAGAAGCAATTAGAGTTTTAAAAGCCTGTCCAAAATGGAATCCAGGAGAACAAAATGGTAAAAAAGTGAGAGTATTATATTCTTTACCAATTACGATACAATCTGCTGAATAATGTTTGGCAAAATAGTTATTAATTTCAAGAAGAAATCGCTAAAAGAGCGATTTCTTCTCGTTATAGGAATGTTGTTTTTTTTACTCTATTTTACTTTAGGGCTCATCATTATTTTTTGGAAACGTTTTCCAATAGTCATGCAGCCAAGTTACAGAGTTGCCTTCGGGCTGCTGCTGATTGTTTACTCCTTTATTCGCTTTACCCGTTTAATTACTTCATCGAATTAAAAGCTATGAGAAAATATTTCAACCTACTATTTTATGTTTTTTTAATCTTTCTTGTTGTTACTTGTAAAAAAAGTGAGAAAGAAAATGACACAATAATCGAAGGAAAAACAACGCTGCTCGTAGATGAAACGCTTCAGCCGATAGTAGAAGATCAGGTGCAGATTTTTGAAAATCAGTATAAAGCTAAAATAACTATTGAACCGAAATCGGAAGCGGAAGTTATTCAATCATTGGTGAAAGACAATTCAAGGATTGCTATCTTAGCAAGAACATTAACCACAAAGGAGTGGAATTATTTTAAGATTAAAAAAGTCAATCCCAAAATCACTCCATTTGCAAAAGATGCCATCGCATTGATTACGAACAAAAATAATAAAGACTCTTTAATTACGTTAAAAGAAATAACCGATTTCATGAAAGGAATTGGTTCCCCTAGAGTAAAGGGATTGGTTTTTGACAACCCGAATTCTAGTACATCACGATATATTACGGAATTAAGTGGTTTAAAAACCTTGCCTGCAAATGGTGTTTTTTCTTTCAAGACAAACAATGAGGTGATTCAATATGTCGCTCGGAATAACGGAATGATTGGAGTTGTTGGAATAAATTATATCTTTGAGCCTACCGGAAAAGCGAAAGATGATGTTGATAAGATTGCGGTACTCAACGTGTTAAACACAAAAGACAATGCGTATTACGGCCCGACACAAAACAACATCGCAGAGGGCAAATATCCTTTGGCACGTGATTTGTTTGTCGTGAATTGTCAGGGATATGCAGGTTTAGGAATGGGATTCGCTTCCTTCGTCGCCAGCGAAACCGGACAGAGAATAATATTGAAATCAGGATTAGTACCGCTACGAGTTCCATCAAGAAGGATCCAAATCCGAAATACAATCAATAATGACAAAAAGTAAATTTAAATACACGAACATGAACAGATTTAAAATTTTTAGCTTCCTATTACTTGCCACTACAGCAATGAGTAATGCTCAGGATATTGAGCAGGCTAAAAAAGCGATTGATGCGGAACAATATGAAAAGGCAAAAGCAATGTTGAAAACCATCATTCAAACCAAGCCAGGGAATGGTAAAGCCACTTTTTATTTAGGGAATATTTATTTAAAACAAAGCATCGAAGATTCTGCGAAAATCTATTTTCAAAAAGGGCTTTCGGGAACAGAAGGCGCAAAATGGAATTATATCGGATTGGGTCAAATCGATTTGAACAATTCCAATGCTGCTGGTGCTCAAACTAACTTTGATCAGGCTATAAAAGATATCAAGAAAAAAGATATCGAAGAATATATTTACATTGCCAAAGCCTATATGAATGCGGAGAAACCAGATTATAAAGCCGCTTTAAATTCACTAAATAAAGCCAAAGCAATTAACCCAACCGACGCCAATCTTCAGTTGGCTTTTGGAGATGCGTATTACGGAGATAAAAATCAGAACGAATCGTATGCTGCGTATCGTAACGCTTTTCAAACCGATGCTTCTCTTATTCGCGCTAAAATGCAGTTGGGAGTATTGCTAAAAGGAGCTAAATCCTATACCGAAGCCGTTAAAGCATACGATAATGTTATAGCAAGTAATCCAAATTACGGTCCGGTTTACAGAGAGTTAGCGGAAACGTATTACTACTGGG
>JBBRXW010000032.1:0-11270 GCA_038238295.1 Flavobacteriales bacterium
AGAACAAGCGGTACTTGTATTGGTACCATTGATAGCATCAATCGTATACGTCCCTGCAGTAATTGGCTGTGCAGTAGCACAACTGTTTTGAGCATAGGATAATTGAAATCCTAACGGAATCAATAGAAGGGCAATTTTTTTACAAAGTTCAAAAGTGCTAAATACTTTGTTTTCAGTAATGTTCAATTTCATTTTTTTGGTTTTTAGATAGTTAATATTTTATTCACACTGGTGCAATGAGTTAATCCAATCTCTTATTAATGCGACGCCTTCTTCGTGGATAATTGTCCTCCCGTGAAGTGGCATACGGTAGGTTTCATTCGTCGTATTTATCCTATAATATAACATCGACATATCGGAGTTACCAGGATTTACAATTTTATTTAATTGCGGTGGTAAATCCTGAAGGTCTTCTGTATTGACACAAACTCCCATATTCGTTAAACCCGTACTCGCGTTACCAGTTGCCTGGAATGCAAAACGCATAGGACGGTAATCACAATGACGGTCCGCTTGGTGACAGTGTGAGCAATTGGCATCTACATAAGAACGCGCTCGCAGCTCCAAAGATTTTGAAGTATCGTTGTAATCTACGGTTGTATTGGATGCTGTTGGATACGCAAAATTACTATCGAGATACCCCTGCTCAATCCATTTTGTTAGTTGATTTTTTACACCGCTACTGTAACTGTAATTGCTATTAAGATTTTGCGGCTTAATACCAATAGGAATAAAAACCGTTCGTTCAGTACCATCGACAATCTCTTTTGACTTATGGCAAATAATGCATTGCACATCCGATGGAATCCTGTAATTAGCACTTTTAATCACATTGTTTTCGTCTTTCCAAGAAACGTAAGTAAAGCTACCGTTTAAATCCAGAAAGGCTTCCGTTTGAGCGTCATTCCATACATAATCTGCAAATATCCAGCCTGTCGATTTATGAATCATGACACGGGTTTCAATAATTCTAGTGGTATTGGAAGGCTGTACATTATCATAATAAAAAGTTTTCACCAAAGCTGCACCAATAGGAAGGCTAAGCACTTTATCATCGCCGTTGAAAGTTGCTTTTGAACCGGGCGGCATCCATACAAATCTTTTCTTACGGGCGTAGTCCGAAAATAAGGAACTCGCCGGCGCGAATGGAATTAAATTCAAAGAAGGAATTTGATTCTTCATTTCCCCGACAAAAAAATGGTACGACGATAATGTTGGAAAAGGCACTTGTGTTAAATCGACATTAGCCACTGGTAACGCATTGATTGTAATCGTTGCACTATTGGAAGTATTATTCTGTGCATCATTAACGGTATAAGAAATGACGGTAGGATTTCCTACAAAAGAAGGACTCGGGGTAAATATAATAATTCCGACAGCCTGATTAACGGTCCAGACACCTTCATTCAAAACCTCCAAACGGTCTAAAGTGCCATTGCCATCAGTGTCGGTTCCTCCAATAATATTTATCGTCGTAGCAACTACAATATCACCGGTAATATCGTTCTGTAGAACAGGAATTTCAACGGCAGCCGCAAGTGTATTAGCAACGACATCATTGGTCGCAACAGGTAATATATCTTGTATTGGAACATAATCATCATCTTTAGAACAAGAGATGGAAATCGTGGCAACACCTAATAAAATTAAAAAAGAGCCAAAGTAATTTCTTTTCATAATTTATTTAATTGCCCAAATTTATATAAAAAATTGTAATTATTTCAATAATATTACCGCTCTAAATGTTAAATTTATAAAAACTCCACGTACTTAGTGATTGATACTGACGTTTTTACATATTTCTTCTGTATTGCCCGCCTACTTCAAACAACGCGCTGGTAATTTGCCCCAACGAACAGACTTTTGTCGCTTCGATCAATCGCTCAAAAATATTCTGATTATTAATCGCCGCCTCTTGAATGGCATTGAGTTCTTCATTAACCTCGTCTTGATTGGATTGATGCAATTGATGTAGCATTTCAATTTGATATAGTTTTTCTTCTTCGGTCGCCCGAATCACTTCGGCTGGGATTACCGTTGGTGAACCTTTCGAACTTAAAAAAGTGTTCACACCGATAATCGGGAATTCTCCGGTGTGTTTTAAAGTTTCATAATACAAGCTTTCTTCTTGAATTTTAGAGCGCTGGTACATCGTTTCCATTGCGCCTAAAACACCGCCGCGCTCCGTGATTCTGTCAAATTCCTGCAAAACCGCGTCTTCGACCAAATCAGTTAATTCTTCTATGATAAAGGAACCTTGAATCGGGTTTTCATTTTTCGCCAATCCCAATTCTTTATTAATAATCAATTGTATGGCCATCGCACGACGCACTGATTCTTCTGTTGGAGTCGTAATCGCTTCATCATACGCATTCGTGTGCAGTGAATTACAGTTGTCATAAATCGCATACAAAGCCTGCAAGGTTGTACGGATATCATTGAAATCGATTTCCTGTGCATGCAACGAACGTCCCGAAGTTTGGATATGGTATTTCAGCATCTGTGCTCTTTCGTTAGCTCCGTATTTATTCTTCATCGCTTTCGACCAGATTTTACGAGCTACACGGCCAATAACCGCATATTCCGGATCAATGCCATTAGAGAAAAAGAACGACAGGTTTGGACCAAAATCATTGATATCCATGCCGCGACTCAAATAGTACTCCACATACGTAAAGCCATTCGATAACGTAAACGCCAATTGTGTGATCGGATTCGCTCCCGCTTCTGCAATATGATACCCTGAAATTGAAACGGAGTAAAAGTTTCTTACATTTTTTTCAATGAAATATTCCTGTACATCACCCATCAAACGCAACGCAAACTCGGTCGAGAAAATACAGGTATTCTGCGCTTGATCTTCTTTTAAAATATCCGCCTGGACTGTTCCTCTTACTTGCGAAAGCGTCCTGATTTTGATTTCATTATACACATCAGCCGGCAAGACCAAATCACCAGTAACACCCAACAGCATCAATCCCAATCCGTTATTCCCTTCAGGCAAATCGCCTTGATAATGCGGGCGCTTGGTACCTTTCTTTTTATATATTTCGTTGATTTTTGCTTCAACTTCTTTCTCTAAATGATTGGTTTTGATGTAATGCTCACATTGCTGATCGATGGCGGCATTCATAAAAAATCCAAGCAGCATCGGCGCTGGTCCATTAATCGTCATACTGACCGAAGTCATCGCATGCACCAAATCGAAACCAGAATACAATTTCTTCGCATCATCCAAACAACAAATCGAAACCCCGGCATTTCCTATTTTTCCATAAATATCCGGACGCACATGTGGATCGTTTCCGTATAAAGTCACACTATCAAAAGCAGTCGATAAACGTTTGGCAGGCAATCCCGCACTGACATAATGAAACCGCTTGTTGGTGCGTTCTGGTCCGCCTTCCCCGGCAAACATTCGCGACGGATCTTCGCCCTCTCGTTTGAAAGGATACAATCCCGATGTAAAAGGAAATTCTCCCGGAACATTTTCCTGCAGACACCAACGCAAAATATCGCCCCAAGCTTGGTATTTCGGCAAAGCCACTTTTGGAATCTGGGAATGCGAAAGCGATTCGGTATGCGTCGCAATATTGATTTCCTTATCCCGGACTTTGAATGAATAAATCGGGTTTTTATATTTAGTAACTTTGTCGCTCCAATTTAATAGGATTTCCCAGTTGTATGGATCCAAATCCATTTTGACGCGGTCGAACTCTTTGAGAAGCAACGAGAGAAAATCTTTATTTTTATCATTGTTTGTGGAACTTTCAACGATTCCCGACTTATCGATTTGCGGTATATTTCCAGAAACCGATTCTATAGTTTTAAAAATCCCATATAATTTCTGTGCAACTTGCTCTTGGCTGACAGCCGTGGCGTCGTACTTGCGGTTGTTCTCGGCAATTTCCGATAAGTACCGAGTGCGGTGCGGTGGAATCACGAAAATTTTCTCGCTCATTTCGCGCGTGATATGAAAATCGGACTGCAGGTCGGCTTCGGTTTTTTCATGAATTTTG
Source organism: Flavobacteriales bacterium (assembly GCA_038238295.1). Classification (GTDB taxonomy): domain Bacteria; phylum Bacteroidota; class Bacteroidia; order Flavobacteriales; family Flavobacteriaceae; genus Flavobacterium. The sequence goes on from JBBRXW010000032.1 coordinate 4,020, forward strand.
TCCATGATGGCTTTGTATAGCGTGTTCATTCCCGGGTCGTTAAACTGCGAAGCAATCGTCCCGAAAACCGGTAATGTATCTAAATTAGCGTCCCACAATTGGTGGTTGCGCTGATATTGCTTTTTGACGTCACGCAATGCATCTAATGAACCGCGTTTGTCGAATTTGTTGATTGCGACCAAATCAGCAAAATCGAGCATATCAATTTTTTCTAATTGGGTTGCGGCGCCGAATTCAGGAGTCATCACATATAAAGACACATCGGAATGGTCCATGATTTCAGTATCGGATTGCCCGATTCCCGAGGTTTCTAAAATAATGATATCGTATTGTGCCGCTTTCAAAACTTGGATAGCATCGGCTACATATTTGGATAAGGCCAAATTAGATTGGCGTGTTGCCAACGAACGCATATACACTCGTGGGTTATTGATCGCGTTCATTCGAATCCTATCGCCTAATAAAGCTCCGCCGGTTTTTCTTTTGGATGGATCGACAGAAATCAAACCGATAGTTTTTTCCGGGAAATCGATCAGAAAACGGCGAACGAGTTCATCAACCAAAGACGATTTCCCAGCGCCGCCCGTTCCGGTGATTCCGAGTACCGGAGTTTTAGATGTTTTATTTTTGAGTTGAATCGCTTCTAAGGTTTCTCGTGCCACTTCGGGAAAATTTTCTGCCGACGAAATTACGCGCGCAATTGCCGTTGGATTCTTTTCTTCGAGGTGATTAATTTCGCCATTGAGGATATCGCCCACCGGAAAATCGGAACGCTGCACCAAATCATTAATCATTCCTTGCAAACCCATGGCTCGCCCATCATCCGGAGAATAAATTCTGGTGATGCCATACTCCTGCAATTCTGAAATTTCGGAAGGAAGAATCACGCCGCCGCCGCCGCCGAAAATCTTGATATGTCCTGCGCCTTTCTCTTTCAAGAGATCGTACATGTATTTAAAGTACTCGTTATGCCCGCCTTGATAGGAAGTCATCGCAATCGCGTTGGCGTCTTCTTGAATGGCAGTATTCACTACTTCTTCGACGCTGCGGTCGTGCCCCAAATGAATCACTTCCACTCCAGTAGACTGGATGATGCGGCGCATAATATTGATAGCGGCATCATGGCCATCGAAAAGTGAAGCGGCAGTTACGATACGGACTTTATTTACGGGGATATACGGTTGGGCTTGTTCCATTGGTAGTATAATGACATTTTAGAGCGTGCAATTTACAGAATTTTCAAAAAAATGCCTATTAAATACGATAAAACATAAAAATATAATAGCACGCTGATTTTGAATAAATTAATTTTAGATTTGAAAGTACCAATCTAACGAAATGCCTAGCCCTGATTGCGCCGGTATCCTTTGCGAAGCATGAGCAAAGGTAGAGGCAAAAGCAGGATAAAGCTCCCGAAAAAAATGAAGAAAATTACGATACTTATTCATTGTGAAGACCGCAAAGGAATTATTGCCGCGGTGACGAATTATATCGCGGGCATTGATGGGAATATCATCTACCTCGACCAACATGTGGATGCTGAACAGCGCGTATTTTTTATGCGGCTCGAATGTGAGATGCTCAACGATAGCTGGACTTTGGAGCAGATACAAGCGGATTTTAAAAAGAACTTGGCGGCGCAATTTGACATGTCTTGGGAAATGTATACACAAGAAAAAAAACCAAGAATGGCGCTGTTTGTGTCGAAATATGATCATTGTCTGTACGATATTTTGGGGCGGTATAGCACTGGTGAATTGGCGCTGGAAATTCCATTGATTATCAGCAATCATGGTGATTTGAAAAGCATTGCAGAACGGTTTGAAATTCCGTTTCATCATGTGCCGTTTACTAAAGACATTGCCGCGGAAGGCGAAAAAGCGCAGCTGGCTTTGCTGCAGGAATACCATATCGATTTTATCGTTTTAGCGCGTTATATGCAAATCATTACACCGAATTTGATTGCCCTTTTTAGGCATAAAATTATTAACATTCATCATTCGTTTTTACCGGCGTTTCCTGGTGCGAAACCGTATCATTCGGCATTCAAGCGCGGTGTCAAAATCATTGGTGCTACGAGTCATTATGTAACGGAAGAATTGGATGAAGGCCCCATTATCGAGCAGGATATTACGCGGGTGCTGCACAGCCATTCGATTGAGGATTTTATTATGAAAGGCCGCGATTTGGAGCGTATTGTTTTGGCAAGAGCCATCAAATTGCATGCGGAACGCAAGACTATGGTGTATGCGAACCGAACGGTAATTTTTTCTTAAATTCACAAGGTGTATTCATCTTGGGAATTGGAAAATTTTATATTTGTTTCTTCACTATCAAAAAATAACGGTATGGTGTTTGCCAAGCCGTCGAAAAAAATTTTACCATGAAAAAAATAGTACTTGTTCTTCTGTTACTTCCGTGTATAGGTTTTGCACAATGGGGTGATCTCATCAAGAAAGCTTCAGATCAAATTTCGAAAAATAATGTCACTACCACAGGTATCGATGTCGCAGCTGGTTTGAAAGAAGCGCTGAACAAAGGCATCACGAAACAGGTCAGCAAATTGACATTGGCCGATGGATTTTATAAAAATGAAATGGTCAAAATTCTGATGCCGGAAGAACTACAGAAAGTCGATAAGACGCTGCGAAAATTAGGCATGGGAAAATTAGCGGATGACGGCATCAAATCATTAAATCGTGCGGCGGAAGATGCTGTTAAAGAAGCAACACCCATATTTGTATCTGCTGTCAAAAATATGTCGTTTACCGATGCCAAAACCATTATCATGGGTAAGGAAACGGCTGCCACCGACTATTTGAAAGGAACGACGTCAACTGCTTTGTATGCTAAGTTCAGTCCGGTAGTACAACACTCCATCGGGAAAGTCGGCGCAGATAAAATCTGGGCGATGATTATAAAAAAGTATAACAGCTTGCCCTTGGTTTCGAAAGTCAATCCGGACATTACCGATTATGTTACCAACAAATCGATGGATGGTGTTTTTAAAATGATTTCCGTTGAAGAAAAAGATATCCGAACGAACCTCAATGCGAGAACCACCGATCTTTTGAAGAAAGTGTTTGCAATGCAAGATAAAAAATAAAACCATGAAAAAATTACTAGCCTTACTCCCAATCCTGATGCTTTCGGGATGTGCCGAATTGCAACAGGTGGCGAGCCAATATCCTGAGCTTGGCACTACACTTGGCAATGCCGATATTTCCGCTGGACTTAAAGAAGCACTCAACAATGGGATTTCGAAACAGGTTTCCAAACTGACACTTACCGATGGTTTTTTCAAGAATGAGGCTGTTAAGATTTTACTTCCTGCCGAACTGCAGAAAGTCGATAAGACATTACGCAGCCTTGGAATGAGTACTCTCGCCGATGAAGGATTGAAAGTGTTGAACCGTGCTGCCGAAAATGCAGTCAAGGAAGCAACTCCAATTTTTGTGGATGCGGTAACAAAAATGAGTTTCAACGATGCCAAAAATATATTGATGGGGAGTGATAATTCGGCTACCATGTACTTACAGAATTCGACAAGTTCAGCATTATATAGTAAATTTAGCCCGGTAGTTGGGAGTTCATTAGGGAAAGTGGGCGCTGATAAAGTCTGGGCCAACATCATTACCAAATACAATTCGATTCCACTGGTGAATAAGGTCAATCCAGATCTCAATGATTACGTAACGCAGCAAGCAATGAAAGGCGTTTTTAAAATGATTGCTGTAGAAGAAAAAGATATTCGGACCAATCTCTACGCCAGAACTACAGCACTCTTGAAACGAGTCTTTGCGATGCAGGATACGAAGTGAAAAAGTTAACAGAAGTCCAACAAATTAATAACATACCATTAACTAAGAATCAAGTCTTTAAGTTGGATATTTGTACTATAATAAAGGTTTTTATTATTTTGGTTTAGAGTTAGTTTATAAGGCCAGCGTTTCATACCGCTGGCTTTTTTTATGTGCTAATCGGGTTACAATTGATTTTGGATAACCCTAAAATATTGCAACGCTTTGAGCAATCGGCTGCCATACCACGAAAACATTTCACCGTCTACAAAAATCGTTTTGGCGTGATGCGTAAAGCGTCCGATCTCGAAAGCATCTTCTTCTCTGAACGGATACGGTTCGGACGATAATAGCACCAAGTCAGGATCGCCTTCTAAACGGATTTTTTCCAATTCAATTTCTGGGTAGCGCCCTTTGTCGATATAGATGTTTTGAAAGTGATTCAGTTTCAAAATCGCATTAATATAATTATCGGAACCGGCCACCATATACGGATTTTTCCAAATAAAATAGGCCGCTTTTTGAATCGGCTTGTCTTTGATGAAGGTTTGAAACTCCCGCAATCCAAAAGCCAGTTTATCGTTCCACTTTTGCGCTTCGGTTCGGCAATTGAAAAGCTGTCCAAAGTCGGTAATCATTTGGAAATTATCTTCTATCGTGATGATGTTCGTCACCCAAACAGTGCAGATTTTGCGTAGTGCTTCGACCATTTCCAATGTGTTTTCCTCTTTGTTGCAAAGGATAATATCGGGTTCGAGGATTCGTATTTTCTCGTAATGCACTTTCTTAGTGCCGCCGACCATCTTTTTGGTCGATTTGAAATGATACGGATGCACGCAAAATTTGGTAATCCCAACAATGCTGTTTTCCAAACCCAATTCGAAAAGCAATTCCGTTTGTGAAGGTACTAATGAAATGATTCTTTTAGGAGTGGTTTCAAAAGTGTGTTGGCTACCGATTTGGTCGAGAAGTGTTTTCATTTTTTCAATATTCTAGCCATCTGCGATTGCATCTTGAGCGCTTCTTCCCTAGCCTTTTCTGCGAAATCAATTCCGTTGGAAGCATAGATAATACCACGCGATGAATTGATTAACAAGCCGACATGATCGTTCAAACCATAACGGCACACTTCGGCAAGACTGCCCCCTTGGGCACCAACGCCGGGAACCAACAGGAAACTATTCGGAATACTCTTTCGAATTTCCGCGAAATAGTCCGCTTTAGTTGCGCCAATGACATACATCAGATTCTGACTGTTCTTCCAGGTTTTGGAAGTTTGAATGACTTTTTCGTATAATGGTTTTCCATCTACAGCAGCCGTTTGAAAATCGAATGCGCCTTCGTTAGATGTTAATGCCAGTAAAATAGTGTGTTTGTTTTCGAAAGCGAGAAAAGGTTCCACCGAATCTTTGCCCATATACGGTGCGACAGTAATGGAATCGAAATTTAAATCTTCGAAAAATGCTTTGGCATACATCGAAGAAGTGTTGCCGATATCGCCGCGTTTGGCATCGGCAATCGTAAAAATATCCGGATGGTTTTCGTTGAGGTACGTGATGGTTTTCTGCAACGATTGCCAACCTTTGATGCCGTGCGCTTCATAGAAAGCGATGTTCGGTTTGTAGGCTACGGTCAAATCGTGCGTCGCGTCAATGATAGCTTTATTAAATTCGAAAATCGGGTCTTCGAGGTTTAACAAATGTGGTGGGATTTTTGTCAAATCGACGTCGAGGCCAATGCAGAGAAAGGATTTCTTGAGATAAATTTGTTGTGTGAGTTGTTGTGTTGTCATCCTTAATATTGAAAGTGTTGCGGTTGGTCGTTGCTAAGTTACTAAAAAGTTGCTACGTATTCGAACTGCCCTAGCCCCGATTGGAAGCAAATATCCTCGCAGAGATATTGCGGAAAGCGGGAAATAGCTCCTAAAAAAAAGCCCCATAAAAATGAGGCTTGATTTCTTAAAAGACTTCGCTGGCTTCTTTCAGTTTCTCCATATTGTTAACCAATTGAAGTTCATCCACAAGCTTCTGAATCTTTCCATTCATTACACCGTCCATGTCAAAAACATCCATCCCGATTCGGTGATCAGTCACACGTCCTTGCGCATAGTTATACGTTCTAATTTTTGCCGAACGGTCGCCGGAACTCACTTGTGACGTACGTTTTTTGGCATCTTCTTCCTGCTTTTTCGCCAATTCTTGCTCGTACAAACGCGAACGCAAAACGGTTAAAGCCTTGTCTTTATTTTTATGTTGTGATTTCTGATCCTGGCATTGCGCAACCAATCCGGTGGGAACGTGCGTCAATCGAACCGCCGATTTCGTTGTATTTACCGATTGCCCGCCCGGTCCTGATGAACAGAAAAAATCGACGCGAACATCATTCATATCAATCTGCACATCGAACTCTTCGGCTTCCGGAAGCACCATTACGGTCGCGGCAGAAGTATGCACACGGCCTTGGGTCTCGGTTTGCGGAACCCGTTGCACCCGATGCACGCCGGCTTCAAATTTTAAAGTTCCGTAAACATCTTCGCCGGTGACTTCAAAAATCACCTCTTTGAAACCGCCTGAAGTGCCTTCGTTCATATCCACAACCGAAGTTCTCCAGCCGCGACCTTCGCAATATTTGGTGTACATTCGGAACAAATCGCCTGCAAAGATACTGGCTTCGTCGCCACCGGTTCCGGCGCGGATTTCGACCATGACGTTTTTCGCATCTTCGGCATCTTTTGGAATCAACATAAATTTGATTTCCTCCTCCAATTCGGGCAAACGATCTTTGGCTTCTTCGAGTTGCATTTTGGCCATCTCGACCATTTCGGCGTCGCTGCCATCAGAAATAATTTCGTTGGCCTCTTCTATATTAGCGGATAAAGTCACGTATTCATCGCGCTTTTCAGCCAGTGCTTTCAAGTCTTTGTATTCTTTATTCAACTGCACATACCGTTTCTGATCGGCAATCACATCGGGCTGGATAATCAAATCCGAGATCTCGTCGAAACGCTGTTTTACTATCTGAAGTCTGTCTAACATTTTTTTAATCCTTGTATTTGGAGTGCAAAAATACGAAAATATTGTAGATTTTAAATGCGGGAATTTAGTTTTTTTAGGAGCTTCTTCCGGCTCTTCGCTGCAATCTTTTTTGCATAGAAAAGCCCTTCGACAACATTCAGAATGACAAAGCAAAAAAGGATTTACGCTTCTATCCGGGCTAGGCATTTTTTTCCTAATATTGTATTCGGAAAAATTAAATCGCTGATTGCAACATCCTATGAAAAAAATAACCCTCGCATTGCTGCTTCTGACTTCGATTGTTGGCTGCAAAAAAACCGATAAAGAAAAGAAAATGGTTGCGGCCGACTGGCTTCTCGGAACTTGGGAAAACAAAACCGAGGCAGGTGATTTTATAGAAACCTGGAACAAAACCAACGACAGCATTTATAGTGGGG
>JBBRXW010000033.1:0-11262 GCA_038238295.1 Flavobacteriales bacterium
CATATATTGGTGGTTGGTAGCCACATACATATGCTCTAAGAAATCGGCATCGCGGGTTCCGGCGCTTTTTTGACCGACTCCACCTCTATTCTGGGTTTTGTATTCTGTAAGATTCGTACGTTTGATATAACCGGCATGCGAAATAGTAATGACCACATTTTCATCAGCAATCAAATCTTCGATGCTAACATCACCGCCAGCATATTCAATCTGAGAACGACGCTCGTCACCGTATTTGTCTTTTATTTCAAGTAATTCGGTTTTAATCAGCTCCATTCTCAATTCTTTACTCGCTAACAACGCTTTCAATTCTTCGATCAATTTCATGATTTCTTCGTACTCCGCTCTAAGCTTGTCTTGTTCTAGACCTGTTAATTGTCGCAGACGCATTTCAACAATAGCTCTCGATTGAATGTCTGACAAACTGAAACGTTCCATCAATTTCTCGCGGGCTTCTTCCGTATTTTTAGAGCCACGAATCAAAGCGATTACTTCATCGATATTATCCGATGCAATGATTAACCCTTCTAAAATGTGTGCTCTTTCTTCTGCTTTGCGTAAATCGAATTGTGTTCTACGAACCACTACATCATGACGGTGCTCTACAAAATAATGAATCAAATCTTTTAGATTCAACATTTGCGGTCTTCCTTTCACCAAAGCGATGTTGTTGACACTAAAAGAAGATTGCAATTGTGTGAATTTATACAACGTATTTAAAACGACATTAGGAACGGCGTCACGCTTTAAGATATACACGATGCGCATTCCGTTTCTATCCGATTCGTCACGGATGTTGGCAATGCCTTCAATTTTTTTATCATTGACTAGATCTGCGGTTTTCTTGATCATCTCCGCTTTATTGACTTGGTATGGAATTTCACTGACAATGATTGATTCTCTTCCATCGACTTCTTCAAAACCAACTTTGGCCCGAATAACGATTCTTCCTCTTCCGGTTTTGAATGCTTCACGAACACCATCGTAGCCATAGATTACGCCTCCAGTTGGAAAATCTGGAGCTTTGATATGATTGATCAATTCATCAATTTCGATATCGTTGTTATCAATGTAAGCCATGGTTCCATCAATAACTTCCGTAAGATTGTGAGGTGCCATATTGGTCGCCATCCCGACTGCAATTCCGGAAGCGCCATTAATCAAAAGGTTTGGAACTCTTGTTGGCATTACTTTAGGTTCGTATAAAGTATCGTCGAAGTTCAATTGAAAATCAACAGTTTCTTTATCGATATCTGCCATAATGTCTTCCGACATCTTTTTCATTCGGGCTTCGGTATATCGCATTGCCGCTGGACTATCGCCATCGACAGAACCGAAATTCCCTTGACCATCAATTAATAAATAACGTAAACTCCATTCCTGAGCCATACGAACCATGGCATCATAAACTGAAGTATCTCCATGTGGATGGTACTTCCCTAAAACTTCTCCGACAATTCTCGCAGATTTTTTGTGAGCGCGGTTTGCAAAAACACCTAAATCATACATTCCATAAAGAACTCTACGATGTACAGGTTTCAAGCCGTCTCTAACATCCGGAAGTGCTCTCGACACAATTACCGACATCGAATAGTCGATGTAGGCTGATTTCATTTCATCTTCGATATTAATAGGGATTAACTTTTCTCCGTCAGACATATTCTATATTTTAAAATTATTTGTTTAAAAAAATCCTGCTAATATAACCTTTCTCGGATATTTTACGTATATAAAATAATAGAAATTTAGCTGATTTTATTAACAAAACGAAGCCATTTTTCAGTTGATAAGTTAATTTCGACGGCTTATTTTTTTTTAAATATTTTTTGTCAATTAGCTGACAGTAGTTTTAGTCAGGAATGGTTTTTGTTTTTGCAGGGAGAATCACTAAATTTACAACATCAAACCTATAATTATGGATGATAATTTTTCACCAAGAGTTAAAGATGTAATTACCTACAGTAAAGAGGAAGCCTTGCGTTTAGGCCATGATTTTATTGGGACGGAGCATCTTATGCTGGGAATTTTAAGAGACGGAAACGGTAAAGCGATTACCATACTAAATAATTTGTCGATCGACTTAGATCATTTACGCCGAAAAGTTGAAATCTTAAGCCCTGCCAATCCCAACGTTGTTGTTAGCAACGAAAAGAAAAACTTACACTTAACTAGGCAAGCTGAGCGTGCTTTAAAAACAACTTTTCTCGAAGCAAAAGTTTTTCAAAGCACCTCAATCAGCACAGCACACCTGCTTTTGTGTATTTTAAGAAATGAAAACGATCCCACAACCAAGCTATTGAATAAGCTTAAAATTGATTATGATGTAGCTAAAGAACAATACCTCAATATGACACCAAACGAAGATAATTTTTTAGAAAATTTACCAAAAAACGAATCTTTCAATGAGGATTCAGGACAAGATGACAGTTTGAAAGAAGGGAATTTCAACAACCCTGCAAATAAGTCGAGTAAAAAATCTAAAACGCCTGTTCTAGATAATTTCGGAAGAGATTTGACCGAAATGGCTGAAGAAGGAAAACTCGACCCTGTTGTCGGACGTGAAAAAGAAATCGAACGTGTTTCACAAATTCTGAGCCGTCGTAAAAAAAATAATCCATTGCTAATTGGTGAACCTGGGGTTGGTAAATCCGCCATCGCTGAAGGTTTAGCATTGCGCATCACACAAAAGAAAGTATCGCGCATTCTTTTTAATAAAAGAGTCGTTACACTCGATTTGGCGAGTCTTGTTGCCGGAACAAAATACAGAGGGCAATTTGAAGAGCGTATGAAAGCGGTAATGAATGAACTCGAAAAGAATGATGATATTATCCTTTTTATTGATGAAATCCATACAATTGTTGGAGCTGGAGGTGCTACTGGTTCCTTGGATGCATCAAACATGTTTAAACCGGCATTAGCCCGTGGGGAAATCCAATGCATTGGTGCGACGACTTTAGATGAATACCGTCAATACATCGAAAAAGACGGTGCTCTCGAAAGACGTTTCCAAAAGATCATTGTAGAACCAACCTCTGTTGAAGAAACAATTACGATCTTGAACAATATCAAAAACAAGTACGAAGACCACCATAACGTGACGTACACACAAGAAGCGATTGAAGCGTGCGTAAAATTAACCAACCGCTATATGTCGGAGCGTTTTCTGCCAGACAAAGCCATCGATGCTTTAGATGAGGCAGGTTCGCGTGTGCACATTACCAATATCGAAGTTCCAAAACAAATTTTAGAATTGGAGCGTCAATTAGAAGAAGTGCGGGAATCAAAAAATAATGTCGTTAAAAAACAAAAATACGAGGAAGCTGCTAAACTTCGTGATGATGAAAAACGCATCGAAAAAGATTTAGCCATCGCACAAGAACAATGGGAAGAAGATTCGAAAAGCAACCGCATTGTCGTTTCTGAAGATAATGTTGCCGATGTGGTCTCTATGATGACTGGAATTCCGGTAAATCGTATCGCTCAGACGGAAAGCAACAAATTAGCTAATCTTCCTGAACTGATTGAAAATAAAGTTATTGGGCAAAAAGAAGCTGTTTTGAAAATTGCCCGATCTATCCAAAGAAATCGTGCCGGACTAAAGGATCCGAACAAACCAATTGGTTCGTTTATTTTCTTGGGGCAAACCGGTGTCGGTAAAACCCAGTTAGCGAAAGTTTTGGCAAAAGAGCTATTCGATTCTGAAGATGCATTAATCCGTATCGATATGAGCGAATACATGGAGAAATTCTCTATCTCTCGCTTAGTTGGCGCGCCTCCGGGCTATGTCGGATATGAAGAAGGTGGACAACTTACCGAGAAAGTTCGTAGAAAACCGTATTGTGTGGTGCTTTTAGACGAAATCGAAAAAGCGCATCCCGATGTTTTCAATATGCTATTGCAAGTTTTAGATGACGGATATTTAACCGATAGTTTAGGAAGAAAAATCGATTTCAAGAATACGATTATCATTATGACATCGAATGTCGGTGCCCGTCAATTAAAGGATTTTGGACAAGGTGTCGGTTTCGGAACTGCTGCAAAAGTGGCACAAGCCGACGACAACTCGAAAAGCATTATCGAAAATGCGTTGAAAAAAACCTTCGCTCCCGAATTCCTTAACCGAATCGATGATGTCATTGTTTTCAATGCTTTGGAAAAAGAACACATCGATCTGATCATCGAAATCGAATTGAAAAAATTATATGCCCGTGTTGCAGAACTCGGATACTTACTGAATCTTTCCGACAAAGCAAAAGCGTTTATTGCAGAGAAAGGTTTTGACCGCCAATTTGGTGCTAGACCACTGAAAAGAGCCATTCAGAAATATGTCGAAGATGCCTTAGCGGAAGAAATCATCACGTCCAAAATCAGCTCCGGAGACGAAATCTTTATGGATATCGAGGACAATGCACAAGAGCTTACCGTCAAAGTGCACAAGGCAGAGAAACCGGCAAAATAATTTTATATTTCCAGCATCAGCCACGAATTCACGAATCAAAACTCGGGTATTCGTGGTTTTTTTTAGGAGCTATTCCCGCTATCATCCCAAATCTCTGCGAGGATTTTCCTTTCTATCGGGGCTAAGACATTCCATTTCACAGTATTATTGTGAGGTAGCAGGTATCAACCGACAAAATCTAATTATATTTGCACAATTAATAAGCATTCCAACCGATGAAAAGCACTGAAGAAATACTGGAAATCAACAAGAAGCAAAAAGAATTCTACAACACCGACGGGAATTCTAAAAAGAACTTCGCTTCCACCTTATGGTCCAATTTCAGGAATGGTGCTTTAAGTGATTTTAGAAAAAAATTCGATATCAAAGACCGAGTTTATGATGAACATAAAGTGTGGTTAGGTGATTTGAGCGATAAAAAAATATTGGATTTAGGTTGCCTTCGCGGAAATGCATTGTCACTCTATATGGCGGAGCATGCTAAGGAATATATCGGAATCGACTTAAGCGATGTGGCAATTGCGAGCCTTCAGGCAAGAATTGACAGAGGAAACTACAAAAATGCACAGGCTATTGCCGTCGATTTTTTATCACCAGAATTTCAAGAGAAAGATTTTGATATTATCTATGCTTACGGTGTTTTGCATCATTTTGAGAATTTCGATTTATTGATTTCCAAATTAAAAGAAAAACTTGCTGACAACGGACTTATCTTATCTTATGATCCGCTCGAAACAAGTTTCCCAATTAAGGTTTTACGCGCGATATATCGCCCGTTTCAAACCGATAAGGATTGGGAATGGCCGTTTACAAAATCAGTATTGAGTAAAATTAATTCCAATTTCAAGATTGAGGAAGTCCGTGGCGTTTTAGGAAAAAGCAAATATGGTGTATTCTTAAACCTGTTGCCGTTAAATGATGCATACAAATCAAGGGTTATTGCCAACATGGTTGAAAAAGACTGGAATATCACCCGACTGAAAGACATCTATTCCTGCATGCATACGACGATGCTACTCCGTAAACTAAAATGATGTGCTCCAATCCATATATTGATGTAATTGTTCGTAGTGCAGCGGTTTATCTGTTTATGGTCATTGCTTTACGTGTTTTTGGTAAAAAGGAATTATCACAATTGAACACGGCCGATGTAATTCTTATTTTACTGATCAGCAATTCCGTTCAGAATGCTATGGTCGGAAACAACACCTCGCTTTGGGGCGGTATCGCTGCTGCTTCGGTATTATTTGGGATCAATTTTATCTTAAAGAAATTAATGTTCCGCTACAAAGGACTAGGCGATTTGCTGCTCGAAAAACCAGAGATATTAATCCATGATGGCCATCTCGACTTCAAAATACTTAGTAAACTCAGCATTACCAGTGAAGAATTAAAAGAAGCGATGCGCGAACACGGTATCGAGCATTTTACCGACGTCAAACTGGCGATGCTCGAAATCGATGGGAATATCAGCATCATTTCAGGTAATGACAAACTGAAACAAACGCATTACAAAAGGAAAAAGAATCGAAAGAATATCGTTCGGATGTAATTTTAGCACCCAAATTTTCAGCATTCTTTCCCATTTAAATATTTTATCAAAAACAAAAAGGCACAGAAATAACTCCTGTGCCTTTTTTGATTTATAAGTTCCGTAACACTATCCCAATACTTCTTCTTCAATTATAAAGCTATTAAGGAACGTTACCGTGTTTTGAATATCATAATGCAAAATACGATCTTCTTTCACCAAAGAAACTTCTTCGCGATACGATTTCAAAAACAATTCTATAAAGTTGCTCGATTTCAATGGGTTTCGATAGGCTATTGCCTGAGAAGCATTCATCAATTCAATAGCAAGAATTCGCTCGAGGTTTTCCATTACTTTTAATGCTTTTGTAGCGGCATTGGCGCCCATACTAACATGATCTTCCTGTCCATTACTGGAGACGATACTATCAATACTCGCCGGCGTACACAATTGCTTGTTCTGGCTGGCGATGCTTGCGGCGGTATACTGTGGAATCATAAACCCGGAATTCAGTCCCGGATTATCAACCAAGAAAGCTGGCAATCCCCGTAAACCGGAAATCAATTGGTAGGTGCGTCTTTCAGAAATACTTCCCAATTCCGACAATGCTATTGCCAGAAAATCTAACGCTAAAGCTAAAGGCTGCCCATGGAAATTCCCACCGGAAATAATCTGGTCGTTTTCCCAGAAAACATTCGGATTATCCGTTACAGAATTGACTTCAGTCTTGAATACTTTCTTCGCATAATCAATCCCGTCCTTTGAAGCACCATGCACCTGTGGAATACAACGGAAAGAATACGGATCCTGAACCTGCACCTTCTCTTGAGCGATGATCTGACTGCCTTCCAAAAACTGCAAGACTCTTTTCGCTGTAACGATTTGTCCTTTGTGCGGGCGGATATAATGGATGAGTTCATTAAACGGTTCTTTCCTTCCATCAAAACCTTCGAGAGAAATAGTAGCAATCAAATCTGCAAGCCACGCATATTTCGACGCTTTTATCAAAATATAAACGCCGTAAGCACTCATAAACTGTGTCCCATTTAATAGCGCCAAGCCTTCTTTTGATTGTAACGTAATCGGCTTCCAGTTCATTTCCTGCATGACTTTACTCGCATGAACCCGTTTCCCTTTATACCAAACATCGCCTTCACCCAAAAGCGGTAAACTCAAATGCGCTAACGGAGCCAGATCGCCCGAAGCCCCTAATGAACCTTGCGTATAAATTACCGGCAAGACATCATGGTTATAAAAGTCAATCAGCCGTTCAACGGTTTCCAACTGCACGCCGGAATAGCCATAACTCAGCGACTGAATTTTCAGTAGTAACATGATTCTGACAATCTCGCTTGGCACTTCATCACCAATACCGCAAGCATGTGATTTAACAAGATTTTCTTGAAGCTGTGATAAGTTTTCATTGGAGATAATCACATTGCACAACGATCCGAACCCGGTATTAATACCATAAATCGGTTGATCATGCGACTCCATTTTTTGGTCTAAATACTCCCGACATTTGACAATATTAATTTTAGCTTCCTCAGAAAGGGATAAAATGAATTGATGACTAATAATCTGCTGAATGTTTTCTAGTGAAAGTACATCAGAACTGATGTAATGTGTGTTCTCCATCTCGAGTATTTGATTGATGCCTCCAAAATTCCATAAACCATTATTAAAAAGCAAGGTTTGTTGATAATATTCTCATCAACTTTGAAGATTCACTATTTTTCAGGCGTAATAGTCATGAAATATTAACGGAAATCAATCCGGACGCAGCCTCACTGCAATATTCGCAAAAATTAAATGATATTTTTCATACTCAACTAAATTACATTACTTTTGAAAAATTCAAGTACAAAAAAATGAATTGTAACAGTATATTTTATTCCCACTCTTCCACGGCTAAATCTTTGGCTGGTACTACTGTTAAATCAGCGACTACAACCCCTTTGGGGTAATCATTCAATATAAACCTTGTTTTTTTCTCGATCGAGAAAGTAAAAAACATGCTATTCAATAGACCTTTTATTTACAAAACAGAATTAAAATGAACGTATTAAAATTTGGAGGAACTTCGGTTGCCAATGCTCAAAATATCAACCTTGTTTTAGATATCGTTAGTGAAGCGTCTAAAAAAGATCGATTGGTTGTTGTAGTTTCTGCCTTTAGTGGTGTTACTGATTTGTTGGTTTTAGCCGCCACACATGCTTCGTCAAAAGATAAGAACTATAAAGAAATTGTCAGCCAGATCGAACAGAAACACAAGACTGCAATTGAAGAATTGATTCCGTTATCTGATCAAAGCGAACTCATCGATGCCATCAACAGCAATATCAACCACTTGAAAACCCTATTGGATGGTTGTTTTTTATTAGGAGAATTATCGAGCCGGACTTCCGACACCATTTTAAGTTTTGGTGAATTATTGTCTTCGCAAATCATTGCAAAAGCGTTACAGCAGAAAATTGCAACTGCTGGTTATAAAGACAGCCGCGAAATCATCAAAACAAACAACCATTTCGGAAAAGCCGTTGTCAATTTTGATGTAACGAATACATTAATTGCCGATTTCTTTCAATCAAATTCCGATAAAGCAACGGTAATGCCCGGATTTATCGCTTCTTCTGAAGATGGCAATACGACTACTTTAGGTCGTGGCGGTTCGGATTACACAGCGGCAATTATCGCGGGTGCTTTAAATTCGACGCAACTCGAAATCTGGACAGACGTCAACGGAATGTTTACCGCCAACCCAAAAATCGTAAAACAAGCACAGCCAATTGAAACGATTTCGTATCAAGAAGCGATGGAGTTGTCACATTTTGGAGCGAAAGTATTATATCCGCCGACGATTCAACCGGTGTTGAAAAAGAACATTCCGATTTTAATCAAAAATACGTTCCAGCCGGAAGCTTCCGGAACGCTGATCACTGCTACAGCGAGCGGGAAAGAAAACCCTATTAAAGGAATTTCGCATATCGATAAAATTGCATTACTCACTTTGGAAGGCTCCGGTATGATTGGAGTTTCGGGTTCATCGAAGCGTTTATTCGAAGTATTGTCGCAGGAAAGTATCAACGTGATTTTTATTACACAGGCTTCTTCAGAGCACTCTATTTGTATCGGTATTTTAAATGCTGACGCGGACAATGCTGAAAAAGCAATCAATAAAGCGTTCGAATTGGAAATCGCTCAAAACAAAATCGATCAATGCACAGTCGAGAAAAACCTTTGCATTGTTGCTTTAGTCGGTGAAAACATGAAGAACCACCAAGGTTTAAGCGGGAAAATGTTTAGTACATTAGGGAAAAATAATGTGAATATTCGTGCGATTGCTCAAGGCGCCTCCGAACGAAATATTTCAGTAGTGATCAACGAACGTGATGTCAAAAAAGCATTAAACACCTTGCACGAACGATTCTTTGAGGACAATACCAAACAATTGAATTTATTTGTAATGGGCGTCGGAAATGTCGGTGAGAAATTCATCGATCAGATTCACCAGCAAAAGAAATTTCTGAAAGAAAATCTTAAAATCAATGTGCGCGTCATTGCGGTTTCAAATTCAAGAAAAATGCATTTTGATGAAGAAGGCATCGCCTTGAAAGATTGGAAGGAAGTGATAGAAAACGGCGAAGCTGCTAATAAAAAGGCCTTCATTTCAAAAGTGAAAGAACTCAATTTACGGAACAGTATTTTTGTCGATATTACTGCAAATGAAGCGGTTGCTAACACCTACGCGCACTATTTGGAAGAAAACGTAGCTGTCGTAACCTGTAATAAAATTGCCTGTTCATCGGCGTATGAGAATTATAGCCATTTGAAACAATTGTCGCGTAAGTTCAATGCGCCGTTCTTATTTGAAACGAATGTCGGTGCCGGTTTGCCTCTTATCGATACGCTGAAACATTTGATTGCTTCAGGAGATAAAATCAATAGAATCAATGCAGTTTTGTCAGGAAGTTTGAACTTTATTTTTAATAATTTCAGCGAAACATATAATTTCCATGATGTGGTTAAAGAAGCCGGTGTTCAGGGATTTACAGAACCCGATCCGAAAATTGATTTAAGCGGTGTTGATGTAGCACGGAAAATTCTTATCCTAATCCGTGAAAGCGGTTATGAAATGGAAATGGAAGACATTCAAAATAACTCTTTCCTTCCGGCAGAATGTATGGCTACCACCAATAATGAAGATTTCTTCAAATCATTGACCAAAAACGCTGCGCATTTTGAAGGTTTATTGAAGGAAGCCAAAGCGAAAGACAGTCGATTAAAATTTGTCGCTTCCTTTGAAAATGGTAAAGCTAGCGTGGGTCTGCAATTCATTCCGTCTGACAGCCCATTCTACAATCTTGAAGGGAAAGATAATATCGTGCAGTTCTATACCGACCGGTATATCGACCAGCCTTTATTAATCAAAGGTGCCGGTGCTGGAGCAGCAGTGACCGCATCCGGAATTTTCGCAGACGTCATTCGAATTGGTAATGTATAATATATGGAACAGATAAAACTTTTCTGCCCGGCGACTATCGCAAATCTTTCCTGTGGGTTTGATGTCCTCGGTTTGTGTTTGGATACTACTGGCGATGAAATGATCCTCCGAAAATCGAAAGAAAAAGGAATTCGGATTACCAAGATTGTTGGTGCGGATTTGCCTCTAGAAACGGAGAAGAATGTTGCGGGTGTCGCAGGATTAGCGCTGTTAAAAGAATTAAACCTTGACTATGGATTTGAAATAGAAATCTATAAGAACATTAAAGCAGGAAGCGGAATCGGAAGCAGTTCTGCCAGTGCTGCCGGTGCAGTTTTCGGGATTAATGAATTAGCCGGAAGGCCTTTTTCAAGAAAGGAATTGGTTTATTTCGCAATGCAAGGCGAAGTGTTAGCCAGCGGTAGCGCTCATGCCGATAACGTCGCTCCTGCCCTTTGCGGCGGTTTTACGATTGTCAGAAGTTATACTCCGTTAGATGTGATTCGAATTGAAAGTCCAACGGAATTGTTTGCAACAGTAATTCACCCTCAAATTGAATTGAAAACTTCTGAAATGCGCGCGGTTTTAAAGGAAATGGTTTCGTTGAAAAGCGCCATTACGCAATGGGGAAATGTGGGTGGACTTATTGCCGGTCTCTATACCAACGATTATGATTTAATCGGACGCTCGCTACATGATGACATTGTTGAACCTTTGCGCGGAAAATTTATTCCACAGTTCGATTTAGTCAAGAAAAATGCTATAGAAAATGGCGCATTAGGAGCTGGA
>JBBRXW010000034.1:0-11254 GCA_038238295.1 Flavobacteriales bacterium
CACATTAACTCCCTGAAGATAATCTACATCCATTAATTCTTCTAGATTGCTTATCGCTTTATCCTTATAAAACATGATTTCAGGAATCTGGTGCCCGCTTCCAATTGCATCGCCTGCCTGGTGCGGTAATTCTAACATATGTAATAAGATGATTTCGCTATCGTTTTCTTTTGCAATCTGGGCTGCAACTCGTAGGGCGTATTCTGCATGTTCGGAAAAATCTGTGGGCACTAAGATTCTTTTCATAATAGAAGTGTAAGAAAATTTATAATAAAGGTTGTATATATTTATAACATAAAAGTAATATTTTTTTTTACAACTTACAATCATTTTTAAATTATAAAAAAACACTATATTTGCACGGTTATTTATTAAAAGTTAAATAATGAGGGAAGCAATGCTTCCCTCTTTTTATAAAAAATATGACATTTAAAGAAAAAGTAAATCAATTGTTGGCGGCTGGGTTAGAAGAAAAGCCCGATGTCTTTTTAATTGATTTGACCATTACCGAAGCCAACAAAATAATTGTAACTTTAGATGGTGACCAAGGCGTACAGTTGCAGGATTGCATCGATATCAGCCGCGCAATAGAGCACAATCTCGATCGCGAA
Source organism: Flavobacteriales bacterium (assembly GCA_038238295.1). Lineage (GTDB taxonomy): Bacteria > Bacteroidota > Bacteroidia > Flavobacteriales > Flavobacteriaceae > Flavobacterium. The sequence goes on from JBBRXW010000034.1 coordinate 612, forward strand.
GAACAGGATTTTTCTTTAGAAGTAGCTTCCGTTGGAGTGGGTTCGCCATTAAAATTGGTACGGCAATACATCAAAAACGTCGGCAGGGCTTTAATTGTAAAGACCGGCACCACAACTATCGAAGCCCAATTGGCAGAAGCTAATGAAGATTTTATAACTTTGGCATGGGAAGCCAGAGAACCAAAAAAGATTGGAAAAGGAAAAGAAACCGTCCAGAAAAGACAAGAGATTCCTTATTCAGAAATAAAAGAAGCAATTGTTACAGTAACATTTTAATTTAAAGAGTTGGCATGGAAAATTTAGCATTAATCGATTCATTTTCAGAGTTTAAAGACGACAAGCTCATTGATCGTGTAACGCTTATGGCGATTTTGGAAGATGTATTTAGAAATGCATTGAAGAAAAAATTCGGTTCGGATGATAATTTCGATATCATCATCAATCCTGATAAAGGAGATATGGAAATCTGGAGAAGAAGAGTTATCGTTGCTGATGACGATTTGGATTTGGAGAATGAAGAAATTACCCTTACAGAAGCCAGAAAGATTGAGCCTGATTTCGAAATCGGTGAAGAAGTCTCTGAAGAAGTAAAACTAATCGACTTAGGAAGAAGAGCAATTTTGGCTTTGCGTCAAAACTTGATTTCTAAAATCCACGAACACGACAATACCAATCTTTACAAGCAATTTAAAGATTTAATCGGTGAAATATACACGGCGGAAGTACATCATGTACGTCCAAGAGTGGTCATTTTGGTAGATGATGAAGGAAACGAAATCGTTTTGCCAAAAGAAAAACAAATTCCATCGGATTTTTTCCGTAAAGGAGATAACGTTCGCGGCATCATCGAAAGCGTTGAATTGAAAGGAAATAAACCTCAAATCGTAATGTCTAGGACTTCAGAGAAGTTTTTGGAAAAATTATTCGAGCAAGAAATCCCAGAAGTATTCGACGGTTTGATTATGGTCAAGAAAGTGGTTCGTATTCCAGGTGAAAAAGCTAAGGTTGCCGTAGATTCTTACGACGACAGAATTGATCCGGTTGGAGCTTGTGTCGGTATGAAAGGATCCAGAATTCACGGAATCGTTCGGGAATTAGGAAACGAAAATATCGATGTGATTAATTTTACCAGCAACATCCAATTGTTTATCACAAGAGCATTAAGCCCTGCAAAAGTGTCTTCGATTAAAATCAATGAAGAAACAAAAAGAGCGGAAGTGTTCTTGAAATTGGAAGAAGTTTCTAAAGCGATTGGTCGTGGAGGGCACAACATCAAATTGGCCGGTCAGTTAACAGGTTACGAATTGGATGTCATCCGTGAAGGCAATATTGCTGAAGAAGAAGATGATGTAGAATTAACGGAATTCTCAGATGAAATCGACGGATGGGTCATCGACGAATTCGCTAAAATTGGATTAGATACCGCTAGAAGTATCTTGAAACAAGACGTAGAGGATTTAGTAAGAAGAACCGATCTTGAAGAAGAAACGATTTTAGATGTAATGCGCATTTTGAAAGAAGAGTTTAATACCTAAACTTACACAACAACACAACAAAAAGGTAATAATAAAAAGGTTTTATGTCTGAAGAAAGAGTAATAAGAATAAACAAGGTTTTAAGGGAATTCAATATTTCGTTAGAAAGAGCTGTCGATTATCTGAAAGATAAAGGAATTGTCATTGATGCCAATCCGAATGCTAAAATTTCTGATCAGGAATACGGTATCCTTCAAAATCAATTTGCAGGCGATAAGGGGAATAAAGAAGCTTCGAAAGAAGTCGGTGAAGAAAAGAGAAAAGAGAAGGAAGCGTTGCGTATCGAAAGAGAGAAAGAAATCGAAGACAAACGAAAGCAAGATGAAGAGCGCCAAAGACAAGAAGTAATCAAAGCGAAAGCGGTAGTTACGGGTCCAAAACAAGTCGGCACAATCAATCTCGATACTCCTAAAGCCACCCTACCGACCGCAAAAACTGTTGAAAATGAGACTCCAATAGCAGAAGCGGAAAAGCCTGCTAAAAAAGAAAGCGTAAAAGAAAATGCAGGTACTGAAGAAGTGGTTTCGAAAAAGGAAAACACCACTGAAGAAGTTATTGTTGACGAATCAATCACGACACAATACCAAAAACTTTCCGGCGCTACGCTAACAGGGCAAACCATAGACCTGTCGCAATTCGACAAACCCAAAAAGAAAAAAGAAGATCTTAAGATAACGCCAAACAAACCAGGCACTAATCCGGCAGCGAATGCGAATTCTAATCTCAATAAGAACAAGAGAAAACGAATTCCGCCAAAACCGGGTGAAGTACGGCCAGGTGGAACCCCGGGAGCTACAGGAGCTAACAGAATTACTCCAAACACAGGAGGGAATGCTGCTAATAGAAGCACTAAACCTGGATTCGTTAAAGGAAATCGCCCGGCAATTATAGCCAAGGTAGAACCTACTGAAGAGGAAGTAAAAAATCAAATCCGCGAAACCCTCGAAAAACTTCAGGGAAAAGGCGGAAAATCGAAAGCGGCAAAATATCGTCGTGATAAAAGAGAAACGCACCGTCAGAAATCTGATGACGAACAGCGTTCGATTGAAGAAGGAAGCAAAACCATCAAAGTAACCGAATTTGTTACTGTTGGAGAAATTGCCATCATGATGGATGTGCCGATTACCAAAGTAATTGGGACTTGTATGTCACTTGGAATCATGGTCACCATGAACCAACGTCTCGATGCTGAAACCCTTACGATAGTTGCAGACGAATTCGGTTTTGAAGTCGAATTCATTACAACGGAGTTAGAAGACGCGATTCAAACTGTCGAAGATGCCGAAGAAGATTTACTAAATCGTGCGCCAATCGTAACGGTCATGGGTCACGTCGATCATGGTAAAACGTCGCTACTGGATTATATCCGTAAAGAAAATGTAATCGCTGGGGAGTCGGGTGGAATTACCCAACACATCGGAGCCTATGGAGTAACATTAGATAACGGTCAAAAAATAGCTTTCTTAGATACACCGGGTCACGAAGCGTTTACCGCGATGCGGGCACGTGGAGCGCAAGTAACCGATATCGCGATTATCGTGATTGCAGCGGACGACGATATCATGCCACAAACCAAAGAGGCCATCAGTCATGCCCAAGCAGCTAATGTACCGATTATTTTCGCTATTAATAAAATCGATAAGCCCAATGCAAACCCTGAGAAAATCAAGGAAAAATTGGCTGGAATGAATTTATTGGTCGAAGATTGGGGTGGAAAAATCCAGTCGCACGATATTTCTGCTAAAGCGGGAACAGGCGTCAAAGAATTATTAGAAAAAGTATTGCTGGAGGCAGAAATTTTAGATTTAAAATCGAACCCAAACAAAGCAGCATCAGGTACGGTTGTCGAAGCTTTCTTGGATAAAGGGAAAGGGTATATTTCTACAATTTTAGTGCAAAACGGAACATTGAAAGTAGGCGATTATATGCTAGCCGGAAAACATCATGGTAAAATTAAAGCCATGCATGACGAAAGAGGCCATGTAGTTAAAGAAGCCGGACCTTCAACGCCAGTTTCTGTTTTGGGATTGGATGGAGCCGCAACTGCTGGCGATAAATTTAATGTTTTTGATGATGAAAGAGAAGCCAAAGCGATTGCAGCCAAACGTACGCAATTGATGCGGGAACAATCCGTTAGAACGCAACGACATATTACATTAGCAGAAATCGGAAGACGTATCGCACTAGGGCAGTTCAAAGAATTGAACATCATCCTTAAAGGCGACGTGGATGGTTCTGTAGAAGCATTATCGGATTCGTTCTCGAAATTGTCTACGGAAGAAATACAGATCAATATCATCCATAAAGGAGTTGGAGCCATTACAGAAACCGACGTAATGTTGGCTTCTGCCTCCGATGCGATTATCATCGGATTTAATGTTCGCCCTGCCGGAAATGCGAGACAATTGGCCGATAAAGAAGAAATCGATATTAGAAATTACTCGATTATTTATGATGCTATCGATGACCTGAAAGATGCCATGGAAGGAATGCTTTCTCCAGAAATGAAAGAGGAAATTACCGGAACTGCCGAAATCAGAGAAATATTCAAAATTTCAAAAGTTGGTTCGATTGCTGGTTGTATGGTCACGGATGGCAAGATTTCACGAAATTCAAAAATCCGTATCATCCGCGAAGGCGTGGTGGTATTCACAGGAGAATTGTTGGCTTTGAAACGTTTCAAAGACGATGTGAAAGATGTCGCTAAAGGATACGATTGTGGAATTCAAATCAAAAACTACAATGATATTGAAGAGAGAGATATTATTGAGTCGTTCCAAGAAGTAGCTGTTAAAAAGAAATTGAAATAGGAGTTTTGATTCTAAATAAAAAAGCCCTCACTATTGAGGGCTTTTTTATGGCTAAAACTTAGCTAATCCGTTACTTATTTGGTTTAATTAAAAACGCATTAGGATACTTCTTTTTAAGGTCAAATAAATTCCGTTCCGCTTCAATTCTTGATTTGAAATTCCCGATCCAGACTTTGTAGGCTGGTGTGCTAAAAACAATAGTGGCATCATAATTTTTAAAATCCCTTCTAAATTCACTCAAAGTCTTTTTAGAGGTTTCGCTATCTCCATTGAAAATCTGAATTTTATACCTATCATTGACAGTAATCGAGGAGTTTATTTTCCTTTTTTCGTTCAATAATTGTTCAAATTTAGGATCTTGACTGAGTGTTAAGTTTGTGTCCTGAGCATATAAATTTAGACCGTAAACACTAAGTATCAACGCATAAAACAATCCCGATTTTGATGTTAAAATTCTCATAAAGTAGTGATTTTAATACAAATGTACTATTTAATGAAATAACCAAAACAATATTTATTATTTAGAATTAATATAAATTGATATTTAAGAGTATTTTAAGGTTTTGAGAATAGTTCATATATCGTATTTTTGTCCAAGTTTTCAAACAAGGTATACCTAAACACTGAGTTTTTCAGTAACAAGGAATGCTAATTTTAGTCGATAATCATTACAAAATATGAAAAAAGTGGGTAACCATAATTCGATTTCAAGAATTTATATTTTCAGCGTAGCATTTTTGCTGACATTCTCCTTAACTTCTTTAGCGCAAACCCCTGCTCCAGCAGCTCCGGCCGTCGCTGCCGCAACCGCTCCAGCACCTGCAACTTCTGGTGGAGGAGACGCTGTGAAAGGAAAAGAACTTTTCAATACCAATTGTGCCGCCTGCCACAAACTCGACGCCAAGTCTACCGGACCTGCGCTGCGTGGTGTATCAGCAAAACACGATATGGCATGGATCTATAAATGGGTTCATAATAGTTCGGAAGTAATCAAATCGGGAGATGCTGCCGCTGTCCAATTATTCGCTGATAATAATAAAACACAGATGACTCCATTTCCTCAATTGTCGGAAGCGGATATCGATAACATCATTGCCTATACTTCGGAACCAAAAGCGGAACCTGCTGCTGCCGTTGGCGCTGCGCTTCCTGGACCTGATGCTGCAAATGCCGGTGGAATTTCAAACGAATTTGTCCTCGGTGCTTTAGCTTTGGTACTACTGATGTTGGTGGTGATGCTGTTCTTGGTCAACAATGTGTTAACCAAAGTAGCAAGAGCCAATGGTATTGAGCGTGAAGTAAAAGAGCCTACGACCCCAATCTGGAAAGCATTTGCCAAAAATCAATTTTTGGTATTGGTCACGTCGATCTTTTTGATTTTAGCAAGTGGTTATTTCGTTTATGGGTACCTAATGCAGATTGGGGTAGACCAAAACTACGAGCCAATTCAGCCGATACATTATTCGCACAGAATTCACGCCGGAAGCAACGGAATTAACTGCAAGTATTGCCACTCTGCGGCACGTGTCAGCAAAAATGCCGGAATTCCTTCTTTGAATATCTGTATGAATTGCCACAAAAATATTTCCGAAGTCTCCGATACGACTGCGACTGCAGATCACTCCAAAGCATTCTATGATGGTGAAATCCAAAAATTATATGCTGCTGTAGGATGGGATCAATCGACTCAAAAGTACACAGGTAAAACGCAACCGGTTAAATGGGTTCGTATCCACAACTTGCCTGATTTCGTTTACTTCAACCACTCACAACACGTTACTGTAGCCGGTGTTGAATGTCAAACTTGTCACGGACCGGTTCAGACTTTTGAAGTGATGAAACAATTCGCTCCGCTTACTATGGGATGGTGTATTGATTGTCACAGAAAAACCGACGTGAAAATGGAAGGCAACGAATACTATACTAAAATTCACGAGGAACTTTCAAAAAAATACGGTGTAGACAAATTGACTGCGGCGCAAATGGGAGGTTTAGAATGCGGTAAATGCCACTACTAATTGAATTATTAAGAAGCTAACTATTTATATATAATATGTCATCAAACAAAAAATACTGGAAAAGTGTTGAAGAACTAAACGAAAATAGTTCTATTGTTGAGGCACTTAGAAATAACGAATTTGTTGAAGAAATTCCAACTAACGAATTTTTGAGTGATGCTGAATCACTTTCTACTTCTTCAACAACACGTCGTGATTTCTTAAAGTACGTCGGATTTACTACCGCAGCTGCTACATTGGCGGCTTGCGAAGGTCCAGTTCATAAATCAATTCCTTATGTACTTCAGCCGGAACAAATCATCCCGGGAGTTGCAGATTACTACGCGACTTCTGTTTTTGATGGTTTTGATTTTGCTAACCTTTTAGTTAAAACCCGTGAAGGGCGTCCGATTAAAATAGACAATAACACCATGCCAGGGGCCAAGTTTGCCGCCAATGCAAGGATTCATGCTTCAGTATTGTCATTGTATGATAGCATGCGTTTGAAACAACCAAAAATGGAAGGTAAAAACGCGACCTGGGCAGATGTTGCTACCAAAGTAAAATCAAGTTTGGCTGCTGCAAAAACTAGCGGAAAACAGACCGTTTTGTTGACAGGTACTTTAGCTAGTCCAACTACAGAAAAATTAATAGCGGAATTTTTAGCTAAAAACGCTAACGCGAAACATGTTATTTACGATGCTGTTTCTTCTTCTGAAGCTTTAGATGCCTTCGAAACAGTATATGGTGAAAGAGCTTTAGTAGATTATGATTTCTCCAAAGCATCCTTAATCGTTGGTGTTGATGCAGATTTTCTTGGAGATTGGCAAGGCGGAAGCTATGATAAAGGATATTCTCAAGGTAGAATACCTAAAAATGGAAAAATGTCGCGTCATTTCCAATTGGAAGCGAATATGACATTGACAGGTGCTGCTGCAGATCAACGTATTCCAATGACTATTGCGAATCAAAAGCAAGCGTTGGTTAAAATTTATAATGTTATTACAGGTTCTACTACTGCAACTGGAAAGATTGAAAATGAAGCGGCTGTTCTAAAAGCTGCCCAACAATTAAAAGCTGCAGGAAGCAAAGGAGTTTTGGTTTCTGGAATTCAAGATAAAAACGCACAGTTGTTGGTTTTGGCCATCAACCACGCTCTGGGAAGTGAAGCATTTTCTACTGTGGGAACCCGTCAAATCAGAAAAGGATCGAACGAAAAAATGACGCAATTCTTAGCTGACCTGAAAGCAGGAAGCGTTCACACTTTGATTATGAGCGGTGTCAACCCGGTGTATACTTTGCCAAATAGCGGTGATTTTGTTGCTGCGTTGAAAAAAGTATCCCTTTCCGTTGCCTTCTCGTTAAAAGAAGACGAAACCGCTTCAGTAACTACAATCGCTGCCGCTGCGCCCCATTATTTAGAATCCTGGAATGATATTTCTATTGTAAAAGGTTCCTACGGAATTACACAGCCAACGATTCGTCCTTTATTTGATACGCAACAATTTCAAGATGCTTTGATGTCATGGAATGGCAATTCGGGTACTTACTACGATTATTTAAAAGCAAATGCTACGTCAATTATTGCAGGTTCTTCTTGGAATAAGGTGTTGCATGATGGTATATATGTTGGATCACCCACAGCTGCTGCTGGAGGGTCGGGAGATTTCGCTTCCGCGGCAAGTATTTTAGCAGCAACTAAAAGTACTTCTGAATATGAATTGATTTTATACACCAAAACAGGTTTAGGTGACGGACAACAAGCAAACAATCCATGGTTACAGGAGTTCCCGGATCCGATTACAAGAGTTTCTTGGGATAATTATATGACTATTGCCAGAGCAGACGCTGCAAAATTAGGATTGGAAAATCATAATGTAGCTAACGGTGGTTTGAATGGAAGCTATGCTACACTTACTGTGAATGGAAAAACATTAGAAAATGTTCCTGTGATTATCCAACCGGGTCAGGCCTTAGGTACTTTAGGATTGGCGTTAGGCTACGGTAAAAAAGCCGCTTTAAAAGAAGAAATGCAGGTAGGTGTAAACGCTTACACATTATATAATAATTTCAATAACGTTCAATCAGTTTCCATAAAGAAAGCTGACGGTAATCACGAATTTGCTTGTGTTCAATCACAAAAAACCTTGATGGGACGTGGCGACATTATTAAAGAAACGACTTTGGAAATCTTCAACACTAAAGATGCTGAAGAATGGAATGAAGTTCCTAAAGTTTCCTTAGATCATGAAGAGGTTGCTGCAACTACTGTTGATTTATGGGCACCATTTGATCGTTCCGTTGGGCATCATTTCAATCTGTCAATCGACTTGAATGCTTGTACCGGATGTGGTGCTTGCGTTATCGCTTGTCATGCGGAAAACAATGTTCCAGTTGTTGGAAAATCAGAAGTTAGAAGAAGCCGTGACATGCACTGGTTGCGTATCGACAGGTATTATTCTTCTGAAGCTACTTTCGCTCAGGATGATGAGAAAAAAGAAAATTTCAAAGGATTGTTCGGCGATAAAGGATCGCTTGGTGGTTTCGGTGAAATGGAGCAAGCTGCGGATAACCCGCAAGTAGCTTTTCAACCGGTAATGTGCCAGCACTGTAACCACGCACCTTGCGAAACAGTTTGTCCAGTTGCTGCAACATCGCACTCACGCCAAGGACAAAATCATATGGCATACAACAGATGTGTCGGAACTCGTTACTGTGCCAACAACTGTCCGTATAAAGTACGTCGTTTCAACTGGTTCTTATACAATAAAAACAGCGAATTTGATTATCATATGAATGATGATTTGGGTCGTATGGTATTGAATCCAGATGTGAACGTTCGTTCCCGTGGCGTTATGGAAAAATGCTCGATGTGTATTCAAATGACACAAGCGACTATTTTAAGTGCAAAACGTGATGGAAGAGTGATCAAAGATGGTGAATTCCAAACCGCTTGTTCCAATGCTTGCTCTTCAGGAGCGATGATTTTTGGAGATGTGAATGACGAAGCAAGTCAGGTGAAAACATTGGCTGAAGAAGAAAGAATGTATCACTTATTAGAGCACGTCGGAACAAAACCAAATGTGTTTTATCACGTGAAAGTCAGAAATACTTAAGAAAAATTAAAAACAATATAAAGGATTATGTCTCATATATACGACTCAAGTATTAGAAAACCTTTAGTTATAGGTGATAAATCTTATCACGACGTAACAGTAGATGTAGCGGCACCGGTTGAAGGGAAAGCTAACAAACATTGGTGGATTGTATTTTCAATTGCCTTGGCCGCGTTCCTTTGGGGAATAGGTTGCATCATCTACACCATTTCTACCGGTATCGGAACTTGGGGATTAAACAAAACAGTAGGTTGGGCTTGGGATATCACGAACTTCGTTTGGTGGGTAGGTATCGGTCATGCCGGAACATTAATTTCTGCAGTACTGTTATTATTCCGTCAACGATGGAGAATGGCGATCAACCGTTCAGCGGAAGCGATGACCATCTTTTCTGTAATCCAAGCAGGTTTATTTCCAATCATCCACATGGGGAGACCTTGGTTAGCGTATTGGGTATTGCCGATTCCAAATCAGTTCGGATCATTATGGGTAAATTTCAACTCCCCATTACTTTGGGATGTATTTGCGATTTCGACATATCTTTCCGTATCACTCGTTTTCTGGTGGACAGGATTGCTTCCTGATTTCGCGATGATCCGTGACCGAGCAATCAATCCATTTCAAAAAAGAATCTATACCATCTTGAGTTTCGGATGGAGCGGTAGAGCAAAAGACTGGCAGCGTTTCGAAGAAGTATCTTTGGTTCTTGCAGGTTTGGCTACTCCTCTGGTACTTTCGGTACACACTATCGTATCTATGGACTTTGCTACTTCTGTAATTCCAGGATGGCATACAACTATTTTCCCACCTTACTTCGTTGCTGGAGCAGTATTTTCGGGGTTTGCAATGGTAAACACTCTGTTGATCATCATGAGAAAAGTGTCCAACCTTGAAGCGTATATTACCATTCAACATATCGAATTGATGAATATCATTATCATGATTACGGGATCTATCGTTGGGGTAGCGTATATCACAGAGTTATTTATCGCTTGGTATTCTGGGGTAGAATACGAGCAATACGCATTCCTGAACAGAGCAACCGGACCTTACTGGTGGGCGTACTGGTCGATGATGACCTGCAACGTGTTCTCTCCACAGTTCATGTGGTTCAAAAAATTAAGAACCAGCATCATGTTCTCTTTCATTATTTCGATTGTAGTAAATATCGGAATGTGGTTCGAA
>JBBRXW010000035.1:0-11138 GCA_038238295.1 Flavobacteriales bacterium
ACATTATAGCGAATTTTTGCTTTTTTTGCAGCAACGGAATCAATTTCGTACGATGTCTTTACATCGAAATAACCCTCATTGAAGAAATGTGCTTTAAGGCGCTGGCTCGATTTGTCGGTGCTTTTCGAATCGATAATTACTGGAGGTTCGCCAGTATCTCTCAGAAAATCATGGATGCCGGCATACCAAAAGGAATGACCCAACCGATTGACCTGTTTTGCGGAAAGCCATTTTGATTGTCGGCGGTATTTTTCAGGATGATTGACAAATTTGGCTTTATAAATCGAGTCATGATTTAGTTTCGCCAAGTTGTATAAATGCAATCGCAGGTGAAATCCGAGAATCGAAGTATTCGGTCTTTGATACACCAAACCCGTGATGTTTTCAGTATTTACCTTTTTACCATTGACAAAAATCTCGTTCTTCGTCAGCAGCGTTTTGCTGTCGGGAACTCTTTTTAAAGTATTACACGCAGTGAGAATTATCCCAGTTAGAATAAATAATGATATTTTTGCAGGAGCGTTTCTCAAGGGTTGTGAAATATTTAATTCAAAAGTACATTTTTTCTATGGTTAGTAAAAACCAAATAAAATTAATAACGGGTTTACAACAAAAAAAATACCGTTTGATTCACAAAATGTTTCTTGCCGAAGGTAGTAAAGTAATTCAGGAATTGCTGCATGGCGGTTTCGAACTGCAGCATTTATATTATACCGATGCCACTTTTGAAACCGTACCACCATCCCAAAAAACGCAAATCTCCGAAGCGGACCTAAAGAAAATCAGCGCGTTGCATACGCCCAATAATTGTCTGGCGATTTTCACGATTCCAGAAGAAAAGCCGATTGTTGAAAAAGGATTGCTGCTGGCCTTAGATGATATCCGGGATCCAGGAAATCTGGGCACGATACTTCGAATGTGCGACTGGTTCGGCATCGAACATTTGGTATGTTCCTCTGCCACCGTTGATCTTTATAATCCGAAAGTAATTCAAGCTACCATGGGTTCTGTTTCGAGAGTGAATGTGCATTACGTAGATCTCGAAAATTTCATCAACAAAACTTCGCTTCCGGTGTTTGGAACGTTTATGACGGGGGACAATATCTATAAAGAAAATCTGCCGAAAGAAGGGATTATCGTTTTAGGAAATGAAGCGAACGGCATTTCTTCGGCTTTGGAAAAAAGTATTAAAAACAGGTTGAGCATTCCACGATTTGGAAAAATAAAACAAACGGAAAGTCTCAATGTTGCTTCCGCGGCAGCGATTGTTTTGAGTGAATTCTGCCGAAAATCTTAGTGGAAAGTAAAGTTGACTAACACAGCACGAGTTTTCATTGATTTGATATTCCCGGTCCATGGGCTGTTCGGATCGTTATCGCGAATGAGTTCGTCTCCAAGTCCGAAGACGCCTCTAATCGATGGGGAGAATTTGAAATATTCTAAATATAAATCAATTCCAAAACCCAGTTCATAGTTTTTTGTCCATGATTTCACGCGAAATTTCTGTTGGACATTGTCGTCCTGTGATTTGGAGTTGCTCGATAAATTTAAGGTAGAAGAAACTCCGCCTAAAAGATAGGGGCGGATATTTCCGGTTCGCATGGAAGAGAATTTCAGCAATAACGGGAAGTGCAAATAAGTCGCATTGACTTCCCTTGTTTTATCGATTGGTCTTGTAAATCCAGAATATTCGAGACTTCGCTGTGAGTAAAATAATCCCGGTTCAAACCGCAGATTGATATAGTCCATAATTTTCACATCACCAACCAAACCCACACTGAAACCGGTATGGCTTTTCACTTGAATGTCCGGGCCATCGTTGCGGTATTCGAATTTATAATCGTAGGAATTGAATCCTAAAAAGTACCCCCAATATACCCGTTGCTTATCAAAATTCTCGAGATTTATTAACGGATCTTTATTAAACATTCCTTTGACACCTTGAGCGTTTCCGGCGCATACAAAAAGTAATAAGATAAAGGCAATGCTATTTTTCATTTCAAAAATTATTTTTTGGAAGCAGTATAGATGGTTGCTACTCCTAAAGTCTGCGGTGCTGCAACCACTTCTATAAACCCATTTTTTATCAAAATATTGTTTAAAGCTTCCCCAAAAGGAAATGCGGCGGCAGATTCCGATAAGTAACTATAAGCGACATTGTCTTTCGAAAATAATTTTCCGATAATCGGCAGAATATATTTGGTATAGAAAATATAGCCTTGTTTATAAGGTGCTTTCGTAGGATTTGAGGTTTCTAAAATGACAAAAATGCCATTGGATTTGAGCACGCGAAGGATTTCAGTCAGGCCTTTGTTGAGGTGTTCAAAATTCCGGATGCCAAAAGCGACAGTAATCGCATCGAAAGTATTGTCTTCGAAAGGCATTGCTTCGGAATCAGCGAGCATCATTTCGATTTTGTCATTAAGATTTTTTTCAGCTATTTTTTTTCTACCGACATCAAGCATTCCCGGTGAAATGTCCAATCCGATGATTTTCTCCGCATTAGTGTTCGCCATAAGGATCGCTAAATCTCCGGTGCCAGTAGCGATATCTAGAATAGTCTTCGGATTTTTCGCCGCGACCAGCTGCAGCACTTTCTTCCGCCATTTCACATCGATACCAAACGAGATGACACGATTCAGACCGTCGTAATTCCCGGAAATCGTATCAAACATCTGAGCGACTTGTTCTTTTTTGCTGAGCGTGGAGGACTTATATGGAGTAATCTTCTTTGACATTGTAATTTTCGACAAATATACTATAATCTGCAGAATCTAAAAATGGGTTTTTAAATAGGTCTCGTACGTGAAATCGTAAAGGTGTTTTTCGTCTTTTGGATGGTAATCCTGGGCAACCAATTTCCATTCTTTCGCATCGAGTTCCGGAAAAAAAGTGTCGGCTTCAAAGCGGGCATGCACTTTCGTCAGTTCAATTTTGTCGGTGAAAGGCAGTGCTTGTTTGTAGATTTCACCGCCACCAATGATAAACGCGTCTTCATTTTCGGGAAGTACCGCTAGAGCATTCGAAAGACTATCGACCACAATACAATCCGGAGCAGTATAGTTCTTTTGACGCGTGATGATGATGTGGGTACGATTTGGCAAAGGTTTCGGAAAGCTTTCAAAAGTCTTTCGCCCCATGATAATATAATGGCCGGTGGTAAGCTGCTTGAATCTTTTGAAATCATCAGGTAAATGCCAAACCAGTGCATTGTCCTTTCCTAAGGCATAATTTTCGGACACCGCCGCGATCATTAGTATCATTTTAAAACTTTTATTCGAATTGGAACAGAAGACAAATTTACATTTAATATTAAACTTCTAAGTGTTTTTTAATACCTTTAAGCCACAAAAAAATTAAGATGCGTTGTTATTGTTATTGGTTGCTTTTTTTTACAGTGAATGTTGTTTTTTCCCAGGATATTTCAGTTCCCGCGCCAATGATTGCTGTCGATTCTTTATATCGAGAAGATCAATTCTACCTGACAATTTCCTATAATTCACTGTTGAATGCCCCGAGCGGGGTTTCGCAAGATAAATTTTCATCGGGTTTCAAAGCTGGTATTCTGCGCGACATGCCAATAAATAAAGGCAGAAATGTCGCTGTTGCTGCGGGTTTGGGAATGTCATTCAATAAGTATTTTCAAAACTTAATCATTTCGAAAGTCGATGAGGTGCCCGTTTACAACACACCCGAAAGTGGCAAAGATTTCCGAAAGAATAAATTTGAAGAGCTTTTTGTTGATGTGCCGATCGAATTTCGCTGGAGAACTTCGATACCGGAAAGCCATAAGTTTTGGCGCGTTTACACTGGACTTCAATTGAGTTATCTGGTCTACGACAAATCGGTTTATGTTGATAGCGAATACCATATCAACGTAACACATAACAGCGATTTTAATAAATTTCAGGCCGGCATTTACGTGGCTGCCGGTTATAATACTTGGAACTTTTATACCTATTATGGACTGCTTCCGATATTCAAATCCTCGGCGGAAGTCAATGGCGAGCAGGTTGGATTTCACGCCTTAAACTTTGGACTGATGTTTTACATCCTATAACCAAAGCACCCACAATAGAAGCTGGGGCATCAAGCCAATCGCAAAACCAATCAACAATTCACTTCCGGTATGTGCTTTACTTTCAAGTCGGGCAGAAGCCACAATTCCGTTGAGGAAAATAAGCGCCGCAATCAGAAAAATCCAGTTGGAGTGCGTGTGAATACTTAGTCCAATAACGAAAGCTGTCAACGAACATATTCCAAGCATGTGAATGCTCGCTTTTATCCTTAAAAATAAAAGTAAAAACGCAAAGGTCATACTGATAATTCCGCCGGAAAAGAAAAAAAATAATTCAGGAACGCGGCTGATGGTAATGCTTTTCAGTAATAGCATCAGCATCAATACGATCTGTACGGCAAAAGGAATTTTTCGCTGCGCTACCTCCGAAACCTGTATCGAATCTACCTTTCCGATGATCTTTAAAAGATAGACAAACGTAATAGGAATCAGTAAAGTGATGAGCACAATTTGGATGACAATTAGATATTTGTCGAGCAATTCATAGTAATTTTCATTGCAGAACAAATAGAATATGGTGCCGTATAATGGGATGAAAACCGGATGAAAAAGATACGAAAACAACGGAAGAATTTTTCTCAAAATGAAAGATTTTTTTAGAGCAGGACTTACATTTTTTTACGCAATCTCGCCACTGGAATATCCAGTTGCTCGCGGTATTTGGCAATGGTTCTTCGGGCTATCGGATAGCCTTTTTCTTTGAGCATATCCGCCAGTTGGTCATCAGGTAGCGGTTTATGTTTGTCTTCTTCTTCGAGGATGTTTTTTAGAATTTTTTTGATTTCAAGGGTGGAAACGTCTTCGCCCTGATCGTTCTTCATCGCTTCCGAGAAAAACTCTTTGATCAGTTTGGTGCCGTAAGGCGTTTCCACAAATTTGCTGTTGGCGACACGCGACACGGTTGAGATATCCAGACCGACCGTATCGGCAATGTCTTTCAAAATCATCGGGCGCATTTTCGTCTCATCTCCGTCGAGGAAAAACGCTTGCTGATAATGCATGATGGCATTCATCGTTACAAAAAGGGTTTCCTGGCGTTGTTTGATGGCATCGATAAACCATTTTGCCGAATCGAGTTTTTGCTTGATGAATTGCACCGCATCTTTCTGCGCATGCGATTTCTCTTTCGAGACTTTATAGGTTTGTAACATTTCCTGGTAATCCTTAGAAACATGTAATGTTGGTGCATTCCTGCCGTTTAAAGTCAATTCTAATGTACCGTCAACGATGCGGATGGCAAAATCTGGGACGATATTTTCGGTAATTTTATTATTTCCAGTGAAGGAACCTCCCGGTTTCGGGTTGAGTTTTTCGATTTCGTGTACCGCTTTTTTTAGCTGTTCATTCGAGACATTGTATTTGTGCTGAAGCTTGTCGTAATGTTTTTTGGTAAACGCATCGAATTGGTTTTCAATGATGTCGGTCGCTAAAGCTACATATTCGGTCGGGGTTTTGTGTTTCAATTGCAGAAGCAAACACTCCTGTAAGTCCCGTGCGCCAACACCCGATGGCTCTAATTCATGAATAACGTGAAGGATTCTTTCAACAGTTTTTTCATCGGTATAAATTCCTTGCGTGAAAGCCATATCATCGACAACATCAGGAATGCTTCTGCGGATATAGCCCATGTCGTCGATACTACCCACTAAGAATTCGGCAATTTCGCGTTCTGCCTCAGTCAGCATGAAGGTGTTCAGTTGGTTGATCAAATCCTGATGAAAACTAACGGGCGAAGCCAACGGTGATTCGCGATGATCGTCATCGTCACTATAATTATTGGCTTGGGTTTTATATTCCGGTGTTTCGTCGCTGCTCAGGTATTCATCGATGTTGATTTCGTCGGCCTCGATAGTTTCGTTGTCATCAAAATCATCAAATTCTTCCTCATTGTCAAATTCGTCTTTCTCGCCGTATTCATCTTCTTCTTTTCCGGCTTCGAGCGCAGGATTTTCGTTCATCTCTTCTTTCAATCGCTGTTCAAACGCTTGTGTCGGCAATTGAATTAACTTCATCAACTGAATTTGCTGTGGAGATAATTTCTGTGATAATTTGAGATTTAGAAACTGCTTTAACATGTGGTTATAGTTGTTGTTCTTGGTTTTTTGTTACCGATGGATTCAAATTTACGAAATTCCAAAAAAAGAAATTCCAAATTCCAACGGTATTAATTGGAATTTGGAATTTAATCTTTGTTACTGTGTTTAAAACTCTGCGCTTCCGGGTGTTCTCGGGAATGGAATAACATCGCGAATATTTGTCATTCCAGTAACAAATAAGACCAATCTTTCAAACCCTAAGCCGAAACCGGAATGCACGGCGGATCCGAAACGTCTCGTATCTAAATACCACCATAATTCTTCTTCGTCGATACCGAGTACTTTCATTTTTTCTACCAACACCTCGTAACGCTCTTCTCTTTGCGAGCCGCCGACGATTTCACCGATGCCGGGAAATAAAATATCCATTGCGCGAACGGTTTTGCCATCTTCATTCAAACGCATGTAAAACGCTTTAATGTTGGCGGGGTAATCAAATAAAATCACCGGACATTTGAAATGTTTTTCTACCAAGAAACGCTCGTGTTCTGATTGCAAATCAGCGCCCCATTCCTCAATGATATAATTAAATTTTTTCTTTTTGTTTGGTGTTGAATCTCTTAAGATATCGATGGCTTCGGTATACGAAACGCGTTTGAAATTGTTTTCTAAAACGAAATTCAATTTTTCCAACAAGGTCATTTCACTGCGTTCCGCTTGTGGTTTCGATTTTTCTTCTTCGGTCAATCGACCTTCAAGGAATTTCAAATCATCCGGACATTGCTCCATCGTGTATTTGATTACGTATTGGATAAACTCTTCCGCTAAATCCATGTTGTCGGTCAAATCGTTGAAAGCGACTTCCGGTTCAATCATCCAGAATTCCGCCAAGTGACGCGATGTGTTCGAGTTTTCAGCGCGAAATGTTGGTCCAAACGTATAAATTTGCCCCAATGCCATCGCGAAAGTTTCCCCTTCTAATTGTCCGGAAACGGTCAGGTTCGTATGTTTTCCGAAGAAATCTTCTTTATAGTTGATGGCTCCGTCTTCGGTTTTTGGAAGGTTATCCAAAGGCAATGAGGTGACCTGAAACATTTCTCCGGCACCTTCTGCATCGGCACCGGTAATGATTGGTGTGTTGACATAAACAAAACCTTTGTCCTGAAAATATTTATGCACCGCAAAAGACAGTACCGAACGCACGCGCATAATCGCACCGAAGGCATTGGTTCGTACGCGCAAATGGGCATTTTCACGCAAGAATTCTAACGAGTGTTTTTTGGGCTGCATCGGAAATTTTTCCGCATCGGAATCGCCAAGGATTTCTAGTTTCGAAACCTGGATTTCGTATTTCTGACCGGCACCTTTGCTTTCTGTCAAAGTGCCTGTTACTGAAACCGCTGCTCCGGTTGTTATTCTTTTCAGCGTGGCATCGTCCGTATTTTCGAAATCGACAACACACTGAATATTGTTGAGCGTCGAACCATCGTTGAGCGCAATAAATTGATTGTTTCTAAATGTTCTTACCCAGCCTTTGGCATTGACTTCATGGATCGTGGTGGTACTGCTGAGTAAGTCTTTAACTTTAGTATGTTTCATTGGTATAAAAATTTCTCTTTTAATTTTGACTGCAAATATAATTGAATTGTGCAATTTTTAGCCCTGATAGAGCCGATATCCTTTGTGAGGGACGAACAAAGATAAAGGCGAAAGCAGGATTGGCTTCTAATCGAAAAATCTATTCGCCGTAATAGTCTTCCTTGCTGGCCCTTTTCTTTTCGAATGTCAATACCAGCGCGGGTAGCACCAGCAAGTTGGCGAACATCGCGAAAAGTAAAGTGCAGGAAATGAGTCCACCCAATGCAATGGTTCCGCTAAAGCTCGACAACGTGAAAATTGCGAATCCGAAAATCAAAACAATCGAGGTGTAGAATGTGCTGATGCCGGTTTCTCGCAGTGCACTGAAGACGGATTTTCTGACTTTGCCATTATTTTGTATTAGGTCGTGGCGGTATTTTGCCATAAACTGGATTGCATTATCGACAGAAATTCCGAACGCGATACTGAATACTAAAATGGTTGATGGTTTGAGTGGAATGCCGAAATAGCCCATCAAGCCAGAGGTGATGCACAACGGTAAGACGTTGGTGATGACCGATGCCATGACCATTTTGAAAGAGCGAAACAGATACGCCATTAATCCGGCAATCATTAAAATTGCAAAAATTAAGGATTCGATCAGATTGTTGATCAGATATGTTGTTCCTTTTTGGAAGACCAATGCTTTTCCGGTCAGGGTCACTTCATACTGGTCTTTGGGGAAAACTTCATCGATTTTAGTTCGTAATTTCTTTTCAACTTTTGCCATTTCTTCGGTGCCGATGTCCTTCATGAAAGTAGTGATTCTGGCGTATTGCCCGGTCGAATCGACATAGCTTTTCATTAAGTTATCCTTGGTGTTTTTGGTTGCATTTTTGGCATAGGATAAAATAAAGGTTTGCTCTTGTGAGGTTGGCAATTCGTAATAATCAGGGTTGCCGTTGTAGAAGGCTTGTTTCGAATACTTCACCAAATTGACCACTGAAACAGGTTTGGATAATTCTGGAATCTGCGCGATGGTTTGCTGGAGTTCGTCCATTTTTTTCATCGTGGAGAGTTTCATCACGCCTTTTTTCCTGTTGGTATTGATCATGATTTCTAACGGCATGACGCCATTGAATTCTTTTTCATAGAAGAGAATGTCTTTGAAAAAGGACGCATTCTTCGGCATTTCACCAATCAAACTTCCGGAAACTTTCATCTGGGAAACACCGATGACGCTGAAGATTAGCAATAAAACATAAACGGTATAAATGCGGCTGCGTTTGGATTTGACGAGATTTTCGACCCAATCCAATAGCGATGAAATGTAATTCTTGCTCAGGTGGTACAAATGCTTTTCTTTCGGCAGCGGCATGAAACTATAGACGATCGGAACGACGAGCAGCGTTAAAAAGTAGACAGTAATGACATTGATGGAAGTCACGAGACCAAACTCAAAAAGCAAGTCGTTTCCGGTAATCATAAAGGTTGCGAAACCGGCCGCTGTAGTCAGGTTCGTCATTAATGTGGATACTCCAATTTTTGAAATCACCCGCTGCAATGCTTTCGCCTGATTGCTGTGAAGCTTGATTTCCTGCTGGTATTTATTGATCAGGAAAATGCAATTGGTGATGCCGATAACGATAATCAAAGGTGGAATGATTGCGGTAAGAATCGTGATTTTATAATGGAATAATCCCAAGGTTCCAAACGACCAAATGACGCCGAGCAGCAAAATGCAAATGGAGATGAATGTCGCGCGGTACGAACGGAAAAACAAAAAGAAAATCAATGACGTAATCAGTAAAGCCGCGCCAATAAAGAGGCTGATTTCGCCCCGCATGTTCTGAGCGTTGATGGTACGGATATACGGCATGCCTGAAACGCGGAGATTGATTCGGGTGGTTTTCTCGAATTTCTCGATTTTTGGAATCAGGTTTTCAAGAATGAATGTTTTTCGCGCCGCGGTATTGACAATGCTTTTCTTAAGATACACGGCCGAACGGATACTACCGGTTTCTTTATTGAATAGCAAACCTTCATAGAAAGGGAGTTTGTTGAAGAGCTCGAATTTTATTTTTTGAAGATAAGCAGTGTTGTTGGTTTGTGTCGAATCGATAAGTGGCACCAGTGTAAATTTTTCAGCGATGGTGTCCTTCTCGAGTTTTTTGAGGTCGTTCAAGGAAACGATTAGTTCGACTTCCCGGGCATTTTTCAAACCGGTCATCAATTCGTTCCAGGCGGCGTAGGCTTTTGGCGTAAAAAAAGTGTTGTCTTTAAAACCGATAACAATCAGATTGCCTTCTTCGCCAAATTTGTTTAGAAAGTCTTGGTATTGCTGGTTGACGATATGTTTTTTGGGAAGCAGATTTGCTTCGGTATAGGTCATGCTCAGGTTCCTCCATTGCAATCCCAGAAAAAGAGTAAGAGCAACAATAGCAACAATGATTGCGATTCTGTTTTTAAGTATGATTCGGGCAATTCCTTCCCAGAATCCGACTTTTAAGGTATTTTTCATATACGGTTGAAAGAAGAGGCAAAGGTATATAAAACAAGAGAAATCTAATGTATAAGAGGCGGAGATTTATTGATAAAATAATAGATTTTTTTGCTGCCATTAAATTTACATTACTATTCTTTTTGCCGTTATAATTTATATATTTGATTCCGCATCTTTGTATGGTATCAAAAGAACGAAAGCAGTAATTTCTATTCTATGAAGAATTTTAAAAATTCCATTTTTTACATTACAGTTACCGGCGGCTTTTCTGCATTAATTTATTGGATTTTGTCTCAAGGAAAAGTTCTAGAAATCGGTAGAAATGTAGTTTCTGTGAATTCGAATAAACCCCAATGGACCGAATTTTTAGCTTCATTATTGCACAATGTGCAACACCCCTTAGCCATACTTCTGGCACAAATCGTTACCATTATTATCGTCGCCCGTTTTTTCGGATGGATGTTTCGAAAAATTGGACAGCCAACGGTAATCGGTGAAATTATCGCCGGAATTGTACTTGGACCCTCGTTACTAGGCATGTATTTTCCGCAATTTTCGGCCGACTTATTTCCGGTAGCTTCTTTAGGAAATTTGCAGTTTTTGAGTCAAATCGGATTGATTCTTTTCATGTTTGTCATTGGAATGGAACTCGACTTGAAAGTACTAAAAAACAAAGCCAATGAAGCACTTGTCATCAGCCATGCCAGTATCATCATCCCGTTTGCTTTGGGAATCGGGCTGGCGTATTTTGTTTATCATCGCTTTGCCCCAGAAGGAGTAGAATTTCTTTCTTTCAGCCTTTTTATGGGAATCGCTATGAGTATTACGGCCTTTCCGGTATTGGCGCGAATTGTCCAAGAACGGGGCATCCATAAAACCCGTATCGGTACAATTGTTATTACCTGCGCCGCCACGGATGACATCACTGCGTGGTGCATTCTAG
>JBBRXW010000036.1:0-11070 GCA_038238295.1 Flavobacteriales bacterium
ACACCCTACGCTAAAAAATGGAAAGAAAATTTCAAAAAGACTTCGCTAGAAAATTGGAATTCTGAGGACAACCTGCAAAATATTGTTACTCACTCCTATCCATTTTTGAGTTTAAAAGAAATCGGTTTTGAGTCTTCAAAAATCAAAGTGGTTCCTTTTGATGTAACGGCACCATTAATTCAAAATTACCAAGCCACACGCAACTTTCCGGCACTCGACCAAACCTCGCATCTTGGTCCATACCTCCGTTTTGGTGCGGTCAGCATTCGTAAAATCATTGCGAAAGCGATACTGGAAAAAAACGAAACTTTTTGGAACGAATTGATTTGGCGGGAATTTTTCATGCAGATTTTGTGGCATTTTCCGCACACCAAGAACCAAAGTTTTAGACCGAAATACGATGCGATACAATGGAATAATAATGAAGCGGAATTTCAAAAATGGTGCGACGGGCAAACGGGCTATCCTTTTGTGGATGCAGGAATGCGGGAACTCAATGCAACGGGACACATGCACAACCGCGTGCGCATGATCGTTGCCAGCTTTTTATGCAAACATCTTTTAATTGATTGGCGTTGGGGTGAAACCTATTTCGCGCAAAAGCTATTAGATTACGAACAGTCTAGCAATGTCGGCAATTGGCAATGGGCCGCCGGATCCGGTGTCGATTCGGCTCCTTACTTCAGGATTTTTAACCCAACGGAGCAAATCAAAAAGTTCGACAGCCATTTAGAATATGTCAAAAAATGGATCCCGGAATGGAATGAATTTAGTTACCCACAGCCAATCGTTGATCATAAATTTGCGCGGGAACGTTGTCTCAGAGTCTATAAGGAAGCGGTTAGTTAATTTGTCAACATCTTTTAAATTCGACATCTTCCTGTTTAAATCAATACCCTACTTTTATGAAAACTTTAAACTATATACTTATGAAAAAATCAGGGCTTTATTTAGGATTACTTTCACTGCTATTGCTTATGGCGTGCAAAGAAAAAGAAGTTGTACAATCTGAGACTGTTGAAACTACTAAAACCGTCAGCGACCATACAAGCGATACTGTTGTGGTAAAAACAGAGGAAAAAGCTCCAGACGGTACAGCCGTAAAAGTGAATAGCAATGGCATTTCCGTTGATAGCAAAGATGTGAATGTGGAAGTTAAAAAATAGAAGAATGAAGCCGGTTTATCCGGCTTTTTCTTTATAATGTATCCTGCGATCGGTATTTAGAGTTGTCGCGAAAAAAAACCTCGTGAATCAATTGCATGCGTTAGGGATTGGAGCATTGTTTGAGCTCTTTTTGTGGAGCAAAAAAGCGAGTGCGGAAAGCCCGACCTTTAGGGAACGCCAAAACAAATCGTTAAGGTAAAGCCTGAATGCGTTCAAAATTGAGTTCATCAAAATGCTGAATAACCAAATCCGCCGTTGACAAATCCTGCAATTTCGAATTTACACTATTGTAACCGATGCAATAAATTCCGGCTGCGTTTGCCGCTTTTACGCCATTGGTACTGTCTTCGATGACTATGCAGTTTTCGGTCGGAGTTCCAGCCAATAAGGCGGCTTGTATAAAAATAGCTGGATTCGGTTTCGATTTAGGGAAGTCTTCCCCGGAAACAGTATGTGTGAAATACTGGTGCAGTTGAAATCGTTTGAATATTCTATCAATGGTAACCTTTGCAGAAGACGATGCCAACACCAATTGCATTCCGTTGCGGTGCAGTTCTTTGATCAAATCTTCGACACCTGGCAACAGATATAAATCTTCCTTCGCATCAAAAGCTTCATTGAATAGATTGCGCTTGGTTTCTACTAATGCCTGCACTTCTTCTGTCAGGTCGTGCTGTGCCTTCAATCTTTCGTAGATATTCTTTGTCGAATTTCCGGTGAAAGACGCATAGGTTTCTGGCGAAACATTGATATTCAGTTGTTTGAAATGTTGGTGATAGGCATCATGATGAACGGGCTCGGTATCGACAATGACGCCATCCATATCGAAAATTACAGTTTGTATCATGTAGGTTTTGCGGTTACTCAGTAACTTTATTTTTTAATAAATAACGAATCACTGTTTCCGCAGCATACAGTCCAAAAAGTGCCGGCATATAGCTGTTGGTACCGTAAAACGATTTTTTATAATTGGAACCATCGGTCATTTTCATGCTCGATTCATCCTGAATTTCAGAGGAGAAGACCACTTTGAGTTTGTCGATTTTTACCGCTTTCAACTTCTTTTTCATCGCTTTCGCCATAAAACAATTGACGGTGGTGTTGATATCGCCGACTTTGACTTTCGCCGCTTCCATTTTTCCGCCGGCGCCCATACTGCTGATAATTTTGACTCTTTTGCGCTTGGCCGCCATAATCAAATTCAACTTTGGTGTCAGGCTATCAATGCAATCGAGTACATAATCGTATTCTTCGGTAACCATTTCGAAAGCGCGCTCCGGTGAAAGGAATTCTTTGATTTTGGTGAGTTGTAATTCAGGATTGATATCCAGGAGTCGAGCGCCGACTATATCAATTTTAGATTGCCCGACTGTCGAATGCAATGCGGGCAATTGCCGGTTGATGTTCGTAATATCCACGACATCGCCATCGACTATTGTCATTTTTCCGACGCCGGCACGGGCGATAAATTCCGCTGCAAACGAGCCAACGCCTCCAACGCCCACCACTAACACATTGGATTTCTTTAAGTTCTCCAGGCCTTCCTTCTTAAATAAAAGTTCGGCTC
This sequence comes from Flavobacteriales bacterium, assembly GCA_038238295.1. Lineage (GTDB taxonomy): Bacteria > Bacteroidota > Bacteroidia > Flavobacteriales > Flavobacteriaceae > Flavobacterium. The sequence continues at coordinate 2,734 of JBBRXW010000036.1, forward strand.
TTTCTGTCCATGCTGCCATTTTCTGATAATTAGATATTTAGACCTTTGGTTGATGTGAAAATACCTTATCAAAAGTATTTTGAATCGTTTCTTTTAAAACGTCCACGTCACTATTTTTATATTTTGCCGCCAACGCATATACTTCGCGGATGCCTTCTTCTATCGTATCGGTTTCGAGGAAAAACCGGCCGTCGGGAACGCTTTTAAAAACGGATTCCATTTCCGGGTTGCGCAGTAAATATTTCCCGAACGATAGGTAAAACCCATGCTCTAGAAGTTGTTTCGCTACAGCTTCATTTTTGGAAAATCCATGGATGATTATCGGCACGGTGATTTTCATTCTCTTTTTAATAGCTATCAGTTCGTCGAAAGCCGCCACACAATGAATAATTACCGGTTTTTGATATTTCTCTGCCAACAACAATTGCTTTTCGAAAACAGCGGTTTGCAAGTCAAAAGGAATGTCTATGCGTTTGTCTAGTCCACATTCGCCAAGCGCGAGGCAATTTTCAAAAGACAATTTGCTTTCAATGATTGATATGTCTTCTTCCACCCGTTCCGCTACAATATACCAAGGATGAATTCCGATCGAATAATGCGGAATCGCGGCATCAAATTCCTGTGGATATTGATTGACGATTTCAAAGATATCATGTCGATCGGCAAACTGATGTGTATGGAGGTTGATGAATTTCATTACTCGTGGAATTTTTTCACGCCGGCTTTGATTTCAATATCGAGATCGTTTTCTAACGGAACCACCGGGCATGAATAGTTGTGGCTATATGCGCAGTAAGGATTGTAGGCTGTATTGAAATCGATAAGGACCATGTGGGTTTTCGGAATTTTCATATCGATATAACGCCCGCCGATATAACTTTGCTTGCCGCAAGTCAGGTCGGAAAACGGCAAAAACAAGTAGTCTTCAAAACCGGGCTTTTTGATCAATTCGACATTCTGATACACATTTAGTTTTAGCTTTTTGCCATCGATAGTGAAATGCAATTCGCCGTACTTTACGTATTCCGGAAGCCTTGAACCGGTAGTTTTCATCTTGAATACTTTCTCTTTTTCTGATTTTCTAAAATGCGCTTTTACGGCAAACTGTGCGGAAATTGGATAGAAATCCAACCCGTGAAAAGTTTTTAAATCGGCAGGCTCCAATGGACTTTCCTTTGGATTGGCATATTCTACATCAAGATTTTTTTGATACGCTTTCGCAGTTGCGGCAGACCAATTTTCCTGAGCAGCGCCATTCAGAAACCAACCAACCAATAAAAGGGAAAGATAGAACCGCATCGTATTTTTTTATACAAAAATAGTTTAAAAGTTGGTGTGTCACAACCCTTGGCGGTTACATTTTTTTTATCTTTGACGCACTTTCCAAAGCATCATGATTAAAACCGCTTTTCAACGCTATATCGATAATTTTAAGGGATTCCGTCGGGAGGTTTGGATACTCGCCATCATTACTTTTATCAATCGAGCGGGTACGATGGTGTTGCCTTTCTTATCGAAATATCTGAAAGAAGATTTGCATTTTTCGTATGCCGATGTTGGTTGGGTGATGGTTTGTTTCGGATTGGGATCGATGTTGGGATCGTGGCTCGGAGGTAAATTATCCGACAAGATAGGCTTTTATAAAATCATGATTTTCAGTTTGTTTACAAGCGGACTTTTGTTTTTCGTATTGCAGTTCATCACTTCGTTTTGGGGATTGTGTATCGGCATGTTTTCGATCATGGTCATTGCCGATATGTTTCGCCCCGCCATGTTTGTTTCTCTCGGCGCGTATGCCAAACCAGAAAACCGTACCCGAGCTTTGACGTTAGTGCGCCTTGCCGTCAACTTAGGGTTTGCTGCGGGTCCGGCTTTGGGTGGATTGATTATTATGGGCATCGGGTATCAAGGATTGTTTTGGGCAGATGGAGCTACTTGCATTATTTCTATTTTGATTTTTGCATTGTTGGTAAAAGAAAAGAAAAAACCGGTAGACGATGGCAGTATGCCTGCTGAAAGAGTAAAAGTTGATTCGGTCTTCAAGGACAAAATATTTTGGATGTTTCTCTTTGTTTGTTTCATCACTGCTATGATTTTCTTCCAGATATTCAATACGTTGCCGCTGTATCATCATGAGAAATTTGGACTGACGGAATTCCAAACTGGACTTTTGATGACACTCAATGGCTTATTAATTTTCTTTTTAGAAATGCCGATAGTGACGATTTTTGAAAGGAAAAAGATTCCAAAGTTGCAGATTATTCTTTGGGGTTCCTTAATGATGGCAATCAGTTTCTATGTACTGTTGATTCCGATTGGTGCCAACATTCTAATCATCAGTATCATTTTTATCACGTTTGGCGAGATGTTTATTTTCCCGTTCTCGAATTCTTTCGCGTTGAGCCGGGCGCCGAAAGGGCATGAAGGGCGTTATATGGCGCTGTTTACGATGAGTTTCAGTCTGGCACATATCGCAAGTTCAAAAACCGGAATGGAAATTATCAGCCATTTGGGTTATGCCGCCAACTGGTTGTTTATGGGAAGCTGTGGCTTGCTCGCTCTCGTTTGCTGCATCTGGTTGAAATCTATGGTGCGCCAAGAAAACAAACTATAGCGACTCGCGGATTTTCCTTTTGATATCTGGCAGCGTTTGATCACTGGTGATTAATTGTATGATTATCGTATGTCGCAGTTCCGAAATCGGTATGCCTTCAAAATGTTTAGCCCACGCCTCTTGTGTCAATAATTCCCGTATTGTTTTGATGGTTTTGGTCGTGGCCGAAGCGGTGCGCAATACCCATTCGATTTTGTATTCTTCGCAGTCTTTGTGCTGGTAATTGACTTTGTTGGTTTCGAAATCGACGGTAATAAAATAGAGTTTTTCGGTATCGTTGTCGTTATGGAAACTGCTCCATTTAGCGAAGCCAAGTTTCATTCTTGAACTGGAAACGCGGTCACTTTCGAGCCGCCATTTGCAATTCGCAGCCCTGCCCCAATGATGTGACAAGCGATAGACACCATCTTCATTGAAATAATAGCTGCTCCCCGACTTGCTGAAATAATCTGCCTTGCGGTTTTCGATTTCGGATAGCGCAGCTTCACGGAACACGCAAAAAGTATGGCGGTGGAAATTGGTGCGGTTATAGGTTTTGGTATTCATGAAATTCGTAGTTTTACGGCAACGAAAAACAAAAGTACTATGTCGAAAGGAATTTATACCGGAATTATAGAAAAAGATGACCACGACAATTACTTCTGCGGGGAATTCTTATTGGATTATCAGATGGTTTTGAAAGGCTTTTTACTCGGCGATAAAATCACTATCAAATCGGTAATCGTTAACCCTAGTGACAAATCCTACGGCACCTACCCTAAGAAATCGAGGCACTTTGCGTTGGCAAATGACAAACCTGATAATTAGATTTCGCTTCCTTCAAATTCTTTGTTTCCTTTGCTTCCTCTTAAATTTTAGTTAAATAACTATTTTTATAGTTGTGTAACTAAAAATATAGTTGTAAGTTTGATTTGCGTTAGTGATAGTAGTGGAAATCCTTTTTAGCATTGGCACAATTCTAAAAAGATTGCAACGGATAGCACGGCCCGCAGGGAAACGCCCGAATAAAAAATAAAAGAAAAAGAAACGAATCATGCAAAATTTAACGAACAAGGAAGAGGAAATCATGCACATTTTATGGAAGCTCGAGAAGGCATTCGTCAAAGAAGTCATGACGGAAATTCCGGAAGAGCCCCCGCATTATAACACGTTGTCGACGATTATCCGCAATCTTGAAGAGAAAGGTTTCGTGTCGCACCATGCGTTCGGGAATACGCACCAATATTTTCCTGTAGTCAGTAAAGAGGATTACAGAAAACGGTTTATGAATACGGCTATCGATACGTATTTCGGGAACTCCTATAAAAATATGGTCTCGCATTTTGCGAAGGAAGAGAAGATTTCTGCCGAAGAACTGCGAGAGATTTTAGCGATGATCGAGAAAAAGTAACTGCGCCCAGTCGCAGGATTACTGCGAATGGAGTGCTACAATAAAACCAACCATGGAAAACGTATTCCTTTACCTGATTAAATCGAGTGGATTGATTGCCGTATTCTACGCTGCGTATTTTCTTCTGCTCCGCAAAGAGACCTTTTTTAAAAGCAACCGATGGTTTCTGCTGATTGGATTAATTACTTCGGTGGTGTTGCCCATGGTCACTTTTAAAAAAGTCATCTGGATTGATGCGGCTCCGAAAGCGTACGAATGGGCAAATGTTCCGGTAAGCGCTGCGCTAACGCAATATCCTGCTCATGACATCGATTGGTATCTGCTGCTGGCATTAGTTTATGGCATTGGAATGTTGGCATTACTTTTTAAATTCTTTTTCGATTTCAAGAACTTGGCTACAGTGCTCAAAGGACAGACAATTTATCAACAAGCGGATTTTAAATTGATTGATGTGGCCGAAAAAGTGGCCCCTTTCTCTTACTTCAATTATATCGTTTACAATTCGGCGATGTATAGTGATGCGGAACTCGAAAATATCCTCGAGCATGAAAAAGTGCATTGCGAGCAGAAGCATTCGATTGATGTATTGCTATCGCGATTCTTCTGCATTCTTTTTTGGTACAATCCGTTTATTTGGATGTATCAGCGTGCCATCCTGCAAAACCTCGAGTTTATTGCTGATAACGAAGCTTTGAAAAACATCTCTGATAAGAAAGCGTATCAGATTACCTTATTAAAAGTAACCACACACGATCATTGTGTGGAAATCACCAATCATTTTTATCAATCATTAATCAAAAAACGAATTGTTATGTTAAACAAAAACGAATCAAAAAAATGGAATTCCTGGAAGTATTTTATCATGGTTCCGGCCTTAGCGGCCTTTCTATTTTATTTCCAAATCAAAGTCATTGCACAGGAACGGCATGCCCCAGTAATAGAGCAACATATTGGGAAACAAGGTGTAGTAGCGGTCATTATCGACAAGAATTCGACTGATGAGCAACTACGGAAAGAGAGCGAATTGTGGAAAAAAGAACACCATGTTAAATTGAAGTTTTCAAAGATCAAAAGAAACAGCGCCAATGAGATCGTAGCGATTAAAGTCGAATTTAATGATGACAAAGGTTCTAAAGGAACGACACAGTTCAGCAGCGGAGAACCGATCAAACCGATCCGTTTCTACAAAAGCGATGACGGCAGTATTGGATTTGGAAGTGCTGAGGGGCGACAAAGCTATGCCTTCAACTCCAATAATGAAGATGATCAAGGCGAAATCGTAACCATCACGAGCGAAGATGAGGAAGTCGGCGAAGCGGCAGAATTACCCGAAGCACCTGAAGCTCCGGAGCCACCTGAAGTTGGTGAACCAGGAATGCCTGCAACTCCGGCAACGGCACCTAATGCACCATTGCCACCGAAAGCTCCTAAAAAAATCATTAAAACCGTCGATATCCGAAAAGGAGAGAATGGTAAAAACAGGATTCGTGTTGTCGTTAATGATGATGAAGTCATCGATATGGATGTTGATAAAGTCATTGCCGATCTTGAACCGATGTTGAGGAGTTCACTCGATAACCTTGAAGACCTCAAAAATATCGATACTGAAGAAATCCGCCGGGTAACTCGCGATGCCGTCAGAAATGCAAGACGCTCCGTAAGAGATTCTCAAACTGAAGTCGAACAAGCGATGCGAGCCGCTGACCGTTCTAAACCACAGTTAGAAAATGCGCGACGTGAAATGGAAGCTGCTCGTGATGAAATGCGTCAGGCAAAAGCAGAAATGGAAAAATCGAAAGAGGAATTGGAACAATCAAGAGCTGAATTGCAGAAAGCGAAAGCCGAAGCGAAAAAGCAAAAGAAATAATTTAAGGGATTTGGAAAATGAAGACTGTCATTACTGGCAGTCTTTTTTTTATATTTGTTTTTCAAATGGTAACAATGTTTAAAATCCTAGCAAAAATCAATCGGCTTCTTTTGCCGAGTTTCACGCGACGCCGGCTCGATATGGCAAAAGCCAAAAAATGGCAATTGGCGGTAATTGGCTGGCGCTATTATGTGACGATTCGTGCGCTGAAATGATTTTTTCTCATAAAGTTAATCGCGCAAAAAGTAGTAACGATTACATTTTGAATACTATAAAACCACTATTTTAAACGAAGTAAAAAAACGGATTTTTTATTTGATATTAGATTTGCATAATGATGAAATATACCTATATTTGCACCCGAAATGAAATCACCAAACTCTTAGTAAAATTGAAGTTCAGTGAGATAATTTAGGCCTCGTGGCGCAACTGAATAGCGCACTTGATTACGGCTCAAGAGGTTACTGGTTTGAATCCAGTCGAGGTCACAAAAAAAAGCTCTTACAATTAGTAAGGGCTTTTTTATTGCTTGCTATTTCTGATTGTTATTGCACAAAAAAATCCGCCGAAGCGGATTTCTAAAAATACTAGATATAGTATTAATGTCTCGTAGAATCTACTACCACGGTATCCGTAACGGTAGTATTTGTTTCAGTCGATGAAGATGGCATAGGCTCGGCTACAACAGTTTCCGAAGTGGTCTCCGTAGTTTTTTCTTTGCATGAAGTCAGAATGCCTGAAAACAGGACTAGTGCCAGACTCAATTTGATAATTGCTTTCATAATAAATTGGTTGAAGTGTTAGTATTAATTAAAATTCCGATGAACGGTCTGTTGTAATGACCGACTTGGTCGGTAGTCTTATTAAACTTCTACGTCGCGCATCGATTTCACTTTATCGTGATCAGCGCGCAATCGTGCCTGCTGGCTTCGAATCAATCCCAATTGGCTAGAATCAAGACCATTATCGCTGTTTTCTAAAGCATCGTCATACGCTTCAAGGGCTTTATCCTCACCGAATTCGCAGGAGCTTAAGATTTGATGACGGTCGTTGCCGGTCAATGCGGCTTTAACATCCATCCAAACGCGGAAAAATTTCCCAGTAACACGCGTTCCTTCTTCAGGCGCGCCACCGAGATTTTCGATTTCACCGCGCAAATCATCCAAATTATCACGACTTGTGGAAGAAAGTTCCGCAAACATTCGTTTTAAATCGGACTCATTAGTTTCTTTAGCGGCGGTATCATACCCTTCCACCCGGTCGTGATTTATTTCGATCAGGTTGTTGATTGCTGCAATTTTTTTATCATTTTCCATTTTACAATTTTTTAAATTAATCATACTGTAAAGTTGTAGAAATCAACCCACAATTGTGTTATATGATTTGCGATGGTTCTTATAGAGTTTCGGTTTTAACACACATTATTTGTGCTTAAAAACAAACTCTTTTGGACTGGGTTTGAATGTCTCCCAATCGATTTGAATAACATGCTCGATGGCCCTTTTCAATGCTGCGATCGATACCGGCTTATTGATATAATAATTGGCACCCGCAGCAATACATTTTTCAATAATTTCTTCATTATTTCCTGTTGATAAGACGATAATCGGGATGGTGCTGGCCGGACTCATTTCTTTAATTTCCTCGATAATTTCGAAACCGGATTTCAAAGGCATATTCAAGTCGACAAAAATATGAGTCGCATTGGGCGGTGGATTCTTAATAACCTTAAGCATCTTATCACCGATTGTAAATACCCTTATCTCTGCACCGATGTCTTCAGAAGCTGTCTCAAAAAAATCGAGATCATCTTGATCGTCATCAGTATAAAATATTAAATTTTTCTTAGTTTCCATAATTTTGGTTTTCAATTGAGTTGTACTTAAAAAGTTCTGTAGCTGTTTTATTTTCTTTTTTATCGCAAGCAAAAAGAGAAACTTGTATGTGCTAATTTCCAATTTAATCTAAAGTAAAACATTATATCATTTAAAAAGTTATTTTAATAATTTAACGAAAAAGCTAATTATATCACACTTAAATACACATTACACCGCTTAAACACTAATGCAGATGCGCAATACGGCAGAAGTTAATGATTTCGAATTAAATAAGTTAATGAGAATTTAATGGCGTGGCTAAAATTGTAGTTTGTAGTTCGAGCTATGAAAATTAAATTCTAATAGCCAACGTCAACGGTCGAAAAAATGGATTTTCGATAAATAGTTTCTTAATCTGCATCGTGATTCGGCAATTAAGTTTGTAGGATTTGTTGAGTAGCAATTGTCTTACGACTTCTAAATTGTCGGCATAAAAATAAAATTGAATATTAAAACCGCACTATTACTATTTAATTAGGATAAAAGGGTTATCTAAAAAAATAGGAGATCATAAAGCAATATACTCATTGAAGAGCAATTGAGAGGCTTTGCTGTAGAGTTGTATTAAAAAATGTTGCATAACTTGGGG
>JBBRXW010000037.1:0-10990 GCA_038238295.1 Flavobacteriales bacterium
GAGTATGTTAGCGCCGTTACCGACAATTTCATTAAATGCCATCACTGGAAGCTGGTCGCCAAACATCAATAATACTGCAACAACAACGTATCTTTTTACACCGGCTTCCGGACAATGTGCCGTCACCAAAAACCTGACAATAATGGTCAACCCGAAAGTGACGCCTAATTTTTCAACAGCTTTAAGCATTTGTTCTGGTGGAATAGCACCAACGTTGGCTACAGTTGCGCCGAACGGCATTACCGGAAGTTGGCTGCCGAATTTCATCGATACGACGAATAGTGGAGCGTACGTCTTCACTCCAAATACTAGTGAATGTGCCAATAGTTCCACTTTGAATGTTAGCATCACGAGTAATCCAATACTCCTGCAAACGCTTGCAATTTGTTTTGATTCGACGGGGCAATTGATTTCACCTGCGGATATCGTTACGGGTTTATCGAATAGCGAGTATACTTTCAGCTGGACTTTTGATGGAACTCCGATTGCTAATTCGACCTCGTCGTTACAGACTACACAAGCTGGAACGTATCAGGTAATTGCTGTGAATATACTAACAGGCTGTTCGATTACTACCATAGCGACTGTGACTATTTCGCCATCAGCTACTGCTTCGGCCTATGTCAATCAGGATTTCGCTGAGGTACAGCAAATCATTGTGGATGTGGTGGGCGGTAGTGGTCCATTTGAATACCAACTGAATAATGGACCGTTTCAAAATAGCAATATTTTTAATAGTACTCAGGGTGGAGAATATACGGTACACGTGAAGGATGTTACTGGCTGCAATAACTTTGAACTGCATGTGACGGCATTGAATTTCCCTAAATTTTTTACACCGAATACAGATGGTTATAATGATTTATGGAATATTGATGGATTATCCCCAATGCAGGAAGGACGCATTACAATTTTCGACCGTTACGGCAAACTCATCAAACAGATTTCTTCCAATGGTGTCGGCTGGGATGGAACTTACAACGGAAAATCATTGCCTTCTAGCGATTACTGGTTTGTTATTTCCTATCTTGATAAAGGCCAAAGCAAATCGTTTCGTTCGCACTTTACATTAAAAAGATAAATAAAAAAACCTGCAAGCTTTCACTCACAGGTTTCCGGAATTCGATTTTCTTTTTTATTATTTAATCAATTCGAAACTACGTTTTACAAACGCGGTTAATTCTTCGCCTTTCAATAGGTTTTGCGATAGTTTCGCCAGATCGAGCGCTTGTTTTACCAACCCTTCCTGGACTGTTTTATCTTTTGTAGTAAGGATGTTGGTCGCCAATTCTGAATTGGTATTCACCACCAAATTATACATATCCGGCATATTGCCCATACCAAACATTCCACCACCACCGGATTGGCTCATCTCTTTCATACGGCGCATGAATTCCGGTTGCGTGATGATGAAGGGAGCGGCTTTACTGTCTAACGCCTCCAATTGAACGGAATAGGTTTGTTTCGGGACTATTTCTTCTAATACGGTTTTCAGATTGTTTTGCTCGTCATCCGATAATTTCGAAATGGTGGTTTCGTCTTTCTTAATTAGGTTATCAATGTGATCGCCATCGACACGAGTAAAAGTGATGTCCGAGTTGTCCGCTTCCAATTTTTGAATTAAGTGCGATATAATCGGCGAATCCAACAACAATACTTCGTATCCTTTTTCTTTTGCGGTTTCAATGTAGGCGTGCTGTGCGTCTTTATTTCCGGCATACAGTACGACTAGTTTTCCGTTTTTGTCGGTTTGCTTGTCCTTGAGGTTTTCTTTTAATTCCTCCAGTGTAAAGTATTTCCCGTCCACCGTTGGATATAAAACGAATGCACCTGCTTTTTCATAGAATTTATCTTCAGAAAGCATTCCGTATTCCAATACAATTTTGATGTCGTTCCATTTTTTCTCGAAATCTTCACGGTTCTCTGTGAATAGCAATCTCAATTTATCGGCTACTTTTTTGGTGATGTAATTCGATATTTTTTTCACCGCGCCGTCAGCCTGCAAATACGATCGCGACACATTCAGTGGAATGTCCGGTGAATCGATAACACCTTTCAACATCGTTAAAAATTCGGGCACAATTCCTTCTACATTATCCGTTACATAAACTTGATTCTGATATAACTGAATCTTGTCTTTTTGAATTTGCATGTCGGAGCCTAACTTCGGAAAATATAAAATTCCGGTCAGATTAAAAGGATAATCAACATTCAAATGGATATTGAACAACGGCTCTTCGAACTGCATAGGATACAATTCATGGTAGAAATTTTTATAATCTTCTTCGGTTAAATCTGCCGGAAGCTTTGTCCATGCTGGATTCGGATTGTTAATAATATTATCAACTTCTACCGTTTTGAAAACTTCCTCTTTATCTTCAGAAGCTACTGCTTCGCCTTTCTTTTGTTCGATTTTTTCGGTGCGGATTCCAAACTTAATTGGAATCGGCATAAACTTATTGTATTTATTCAATAGGCTTGTAATTCTTGAATCTTCCAAAAACTCCAACGAATCTTCTGCAATGTGCAAAATGATTTCAGTTCCTCGTGTTGTTTTATCGGACAGCTCTAATGTAAATTCTGGGCTTCCGTCGCAAATCCAGTGTGCTGCCGGTTCGTCTTTATAGGATTTGGTATGAATTTCAACTTTCTCAGCGACCATAAATGCGGAGTAGAAACCGAGTCCAAAATGACCAATAATACCCGAATCCTTAGCAGAGTCTTTATATTTATCCAAAAATTCTTCGGCTCCCGAGAAGGCCACCTGATTGATATATTTTTCAACTTCCTCAGCGGTCATTCCAAGACCTTGGTCGATAATGTGTAATTTTTTGGCTTCCTTATCAATTTTAATTTCAATAATTGGATGGCCATATTCTACTTTCGCTTCGCCGATGCTGGTAAGATGTTTTAATTTTAAAGTAGCATCAGTCCCGTTCGAAACCAATTCCCTTAAGAAAATTTCGTGATCGCTGTATAAGAATTTCTTGATTAATGGGAAAATGTTTTCTACCGATACATTAATTTTTCCTGTTGACATATGTATTGTTTTTAAGTTTTAATTTGCTGATTCCCGCTTTTCAAATAGAGTACCAGCCTGTGGAAAGTGACAAATTGTCGCATATGTAAATTATAATAGTTTTTTTGCGAATTATGTTCCGATATCCCATGATGTCATTGTATATTTGTAACCAAAACAAACGCATTATGAAAAAAATAATTCTAGCCACATTCCTTGTTTTCGCACTGGTTTCGTGCAAATCTAAATCAGCCACGAATACAAAATTAGACAGAAGCTCACAGACTGCCATCAAAGGCAATTGGACAATAACCTCTGTAAATTATCCTGGATCGGAATATATCAAAGTAACCTCTTTTCAATTGGCAGATTCGAAATGCTTTGAAGGCAGTGTTTGGAAATTCGTTTCTAATAATGATACAGGTTTAATGACCATTACCCAAGCCAATTGTCCTTCTTTTTCTTCACCTATTAAATGGTTTGTCAATAAAGATGGAGAATTTGTTCTTAAGGTCTTAAATGCTGGCGAAAAAGCTAAAAGAGTCCGTGACGGCTATGTCCTTCATTTGGCCAATCAAAGTGCTGACAGTTTTCAGTTGGTGGATCAAATCAATGTCGGTGGAAAAATGACTGACGTCGTATATCAATTTCAAAAAGTAAAATAAATCTATAAATATGAAAAAAGTATCAGTATTCGTGTTGGCTCTGGTAATGTCCGGGTCTTTGTTTACAAGTTGTGAATCAGTAAAAAATACCAATAAAACCCAAAGAGGTGTGGCTATCGGAGCAGTTGGAGGCGCAGTTCTAGGTGGGGTTTTAGGAAATAATATCGGAAAAGGCGGAAACGGTGCTTTAGGAGCAGTTTTAGGCGGAGTAGTTGGTGGTGTTGCCGGTGGAATCATTGGTAACAAGATGGACAAACAAGCGCGTGAAATCGATAATGCCTTACCAGGAGCGGATGTTGTCCGTGTGGGTGAGGGAATTAAATTGGTCTTAGGTGAAAATGCTGTTCGTTTTGATTTTAATAAATCTACTCTGACCACGCAAGCTAAAGCGAATTTGGATAAACTGGTTCCTGTATTCGATAAATACCCGGATACCAATATTGTGATTTATGGCTATACTGATAATAAAGGTGCTGCCGATTACAATTTGAAACTGTCCGATCAGAGAGCAGCTTCTGTAAAAAGTTATCTGTCTAAAAAAGGTTTGTCCAGTTCAAGATTTACGACCACCGGTATGGGAATTGCGGATCCGATCGAATCGAATGATACCGATGCCGGAAGAAGTAAAAACCGTCGAGTGGAGTTTGCGATTACCGCGAATGACAAAATGGTGCAGGATGCCAATGACGGAAAATAAGAAATTAATTTAGCTTAGTTAAAAAAGCGCTAGTCTTCGGATTAGCGCTTTTTTTATCGAATTTGCCGTACTTCGAAAAAGGTCTTTGCAGGAAAGGAATCTAGGGTTACCCCAAACTGATAATTTTCAGCATAAATCTCGACATAGTCGCCGGCAGTTAAGTAGATGACACAGCTCACATTTCTGACCACTTGTCCAATATTAGAATGATTGGAGGACGTCTGCTGATACGGAGTCGGACCTCCATTTTTGTAGACACCAATAGAATAAAATTGGGTATTTGACTGATCATTGGTGTGATAGCCTGCGTTGACTTCATAATAGCCCGTTTTGGTAGCAGTAAATCGATTGGTTCCAGTATTAAATTCGGTATTCAAATCGAAAACCACCGTATTAAAATTGATGATTTGCCAGCCGCTGGTATTCAGTACCTGACCTGCAGTCAAATTCACCCGGGTTACGGAAAGGGTATTGTTGGAAGGGGCCCACGAAGCATTTCCTGATGCGTCACTTTGCAAAATATAATTTGGTGCAGCACCAGTAGTCATTTGAAAATTGGTGGTTTTGGTCTTTCCGGAAACTTCTAGTTTATTCCCGGCTGAAGGTGCAACACCCAAACCGAGTTGTCCGTTGACCCTAAGTAGGCTAGTGTCAAATTCCCCATAAATTAAAGCAAGAGTAGCATCTACGTTGGAGTTTGAGATATACAATCGGTTGCTGTTCGTTTCGTTATATCCCGCCTGATTACCAAGAAAAACACTACTGTTTCCGACAGAATTGAGATAGCCTGCTTGGTATCCGATTCCAACATTATTATTTCCGGACAAATTGCTATACAAAGCTTCTCTTCCTAAAGCGGTATTATAAGCTCCAATGGTATTGGTTCGAAGCGCCACATAACCGACACCGGTATTGTTAGAACCTTGCGTGCCGGACACTCCGTTGTTGGAAGTTAAGGCATTTCGGCCAATAGCGACATTACAAACTCCCAATAAACTCGAATACATTGCGCCCACACCCACCACCGTATTTTCTGTGCCGGTAGTGTTTGAAAACATCGATTGGTCTCCAATGGAAACATTTCGATTTCCATTAGTATTAGAAGGCAATACATTGGTTCCAATCGCAACATTTCGAGTTCCTGCCGCACTTGGATTGATTAAGGAATTGGCACCAAAAGAGGTATTCATATTTCCTGTGGCTGTATTAGGATTTCCAATAAATCCGGCTCTTACACCAAACCTTTTCAAAACAATATCCTGATCGTCTGTCGTTCCAAAGAAATTGGAAGCAGGTGTCGTTCCACTATTTCCTGTGGTCTGCCAACTCAAACTATTGAGGCTCTGCCAAGAAAGAGTTCCCGTTCCATCGGTCTGCATGATCTGCCCGTTACTACCTCTTGAAGCCGGAAAAATATAATTGTTGGCAATGGTTGTCCCGATAGAAACATTCCCTAAAAAGTATCCAGCGTAGTTCGTTCCTGCTTTTAATACTTCAGAATACACACCATAATGCGTTCCGCCTGCTGCTGGATTAATTAACGAATAAGAGCCATATTTGATTCCAGTTCCCGTTCCCGATAATAAATTGTAAAATCCATAATGTGTCGCGTTTCCTGAATTGCTGATGCTGCTATAATTGCCATATTGCTGGCCGGCGCCTGCTCCTGACAAGGTATTGTAACTTCCGTAATGAATGCCATTACCAGAACTGGTTAGTGCATTGCTATTCCCATATTGATCGCCCGATCCGGTGCCATTTAAATCGGAATAAAAACCGTAGTGTAGTGCATTTCCTGAATTGTTTATCGTGACGTTATCTCCAATCTGTTGACCGGCACCACTTCCTGTTAAATCGGTATAACTCCCGTAGTGTGTTGCGTTACCGGAGTTGCTGACACTGTTATAAACGCCATACATAAGTCCGGTTCCGGTTCCACTAAGAGTGTTCACTGATCCGAAGTGATTGCCAGCACCGGAACCACTCAAATCGTTGGTAATTCCGTAATGCAAATTGCTTCCGGAATTGTTGATGGTATTGTATATTCCGTATTGTCTCCCAGTTCCAGCTCCACTCATAGTCGCATTAAAGCCATAATGAGTAGCTGTGCCTGAACCACTCAATGAATTATTGGTTCCAAAATGAATACCATTTCCGGTATTTGTAATGGAATTGTCGCTACCGTGCTGTTCGCCACTTCCTGTTCCGTTTAAATCTGTAAAGCCGCCATAGTGGTCGCCTGTTCCGGAACCGCTCAATGAACTGCTCGTGCCATATTGAATTCCATTTCCTGAATTGCTGATGGATTGACGGCTACCAATTTGAGAACCAGATCCTGTGCCTGAAATGTTGGTATAATTTCCAAAATGTGTAGCCGTACCAGAACCGCTTAGCACATTGCTATTTCCGTAATGAATTCCGTTTCCGCTGCCGGTTAATATAGTACTGACCCCGTAAGTAGGATCATTTGTCGTTCCGCTTATTGTATTGAGCAGCCCTATTTTATTCAAAGTATTGGTCGTATTGTTCGCGAAATTGGTATTGATTGCTCGATCAAAAGTTGTATTCTGGATTTCTAACGGATAAGCCGTTGTGTTTTTTCCTATGGCGACATTGCCGGAATGAAACATATCATCGGTAATAAGAGTAGGAGCAGTAGCAGTCCCAACTTTAAACCAGTCAGCATCAGAATTAGCAGATGAGTTGATGCCAACCCAGCTGGTGGTTGTATTGTCCCAATAATAAAATCCTGGAACCTTGACACCGACTGTTGTCGTAAGATACACTAACATTCCCTGTTGCGCGGCTGTAGGGTTTAGTGCCGGAAAAGCATCGACCTTTGGAATAAGGATTCCATCAGTACTCGCTGGAGTAGCTTGGTTGCTAGCGCGTATGTCTAAAGTAGCGTCGGGGCTAGTGGTTCCAACACCCACTTGAGCGTGAAGAAGGGGAGTAAATAGTAATAAAAAGAATGCGATGTAGATTATCAGCTTCATGTTTTCAATCTGATTTGTGGATAAAGGGTATACAAAAGTATATTTATTTTTATACAAATCTCCAATTAAAAAGTAAAATCGTTGAGGTCTACGTTATTAACGATAAGGAACTTATATAGTTAGGTAAAATATATTTTTTATTTCATCATGAAATGTTCAATTTTGCAGTTATGCTTGAAGTTCATAATATTTCTTTTTCATATGCCGATGCACGCACGCTCCAAAATATTTCGTTTTCGCTTGACAAAGGGAAAAATTTGGCCATTATCGGAGAAAGTGGATGCGGTAAAAGCACCCTTCTGAAATTAATTTATGGTTTATTTGATCTTGATGAAGGTACCATTTCGTGGAATAGCACTGCAGTTTTGGGACCAAAATTCAACCTCATTCCAGGAATGGATTTTATGAAATACCTCGCTCAGGATTTCGATTTAATGCCGTATATCACGGTGGCGGAGAATGTTGGAAAATTCCTTTCTAATTTTTATCCAACCCAAAAGAAAGCCCGTATAGTAGAATTGTTGGAATTGGTAGAAATGACCGAATTTGCCGATGTAAAAGCCCAAAATTTAAGCGGTGGACAAATGCAACGCGTTGCCATAGCGAGAGTTTTGGCATTGGAACCGGAAATATTGTTGCTTGATGAGCCCTTTAGTCACATCGACAATTTTCGAAAAAACAGCCTCAGGAGAAAACTGTTTGCCTATCTGAAAGTCAAAAAAATCAGTTGTATCATTGCCTCGCATGACACTAAGGATATTTTGGCTTACACAGATGAGACATTGGTCCTTCAACATGGGAAAGCGCTAACTCAGGGTGATACGAAATTCATTTATGAAAATCCAAAAAGGAAATATATTGCCAATCTGTTTGATGAAGTGAATGAACTACCGGCTCATTTATTTTATGAAAGTGATGATAAAAAAGCCCTATTTTTGGCCTATCCTTTTCAGTTGAAGGTAGTCGCTGTCTCCAATTTTCAGGTTGAAGTCACCCAATCCTATTTCATTGGAAATGGGTATCGGATTGAATCGATGTATGACGGACAATGGGTATATTTTGATTGTCCTCATTCGTTTAAAAAAGGGGAATTTGTATGGCTATCTTATAAAAAATAATTTGATGAACAATCTACGGCAAATACCCGTATTTATATAAATTTGTAAAAAAACCGCCATGAGAAAAGTTTTTCTTTTATTAGTACTTAGTTCATTTTCAATCAACGCGCAATTGCAATGGCGGGCGTTGCCGGCAGCGTTGACGAATCCCAATAACCAGCGTTTCGACGACGTTTTTTTTATTGATGAAAACATAGGGTGGGCTGCCAATGGTGCCTATGCTGCCGTCTACAAAACTATCGATGGCGGTGCTACCTGGTCGACTCAGCTGACGGAAGCGACTCTTGGGGGAAATTATTATTTTAGAAATATTGAATTCTTAAATGAAAATATCGGCTTTCTTGGCACTCTTAATGGAGTTGTTTTAAAAACTATTGATGGAGGCGACCATTGGAATCCAATTACCAATTTTCCTACTAATCCAGCGGCAATTTGCGGTTTGGATGCAGTAGGAACGGCAACGATTTATGGTTGTGGCGCTTATTTTTCGCCGGCGTATATCATCAAATCTATCGATAGCGGTGCGACTTGGCAGTATATCAATATGAGTGCTTATGCCTCAGCTTTAGTGGAGATAGCCTTTTTAGACGAAAATATTGGCTACGCTTCCGGTGCTACGAGTACCGGTGGTGTAATTTTGAAAACCATTGATGGCGGAACCACTTGGAACTCAGTATACAATACCAATATAGCGGGAGAATATGTATGGAAATTACAAATCCTACCTTCAAATCCGAGTGTTGTTTTCGGATCCGTGGAAGCCAATGAGCCGAATGTCGGAAGAATGTTGCGATCTACCGATAGTGGTGCCAATTGGATTAGTAAACCAGTGCCGTATGCCAGTGTGCAAGGAATCGGTTTTATGACCGAAAATCACGGTTGGGTAGGCGGTTACAGAGCAACAGCGGACCTTATATTTCCTATTCTAGAGACTACCGATGGCGGTGATACTTGGACGGATGTGGGTGTCGGCAGTAATCTCAATCGGGTGTTCATACTGTCGGACCATTTGGCGTATGCGTCCGGTGCAACGGTTTATAAATACAGCGATGAAAATTTAGCTAATCCAAATTTTATCGAAAACAACAGAATTCCACTAAAGGTGAAAATAACACCAAATCCTGTCAAAGACAAACTCAACTTTTCGATTGAATTTAACGAAAACGACCATGTGGTCATCGAATTGTATGATGCTGTCGGGCATTTCATAAAGACTTTTAAAGTGGATAATATTGAAAATAGAAGCACCAAAAATTACTCCTTCGATTTTCCATATGCTTCCGGCGCCTATCTTTTAAACGTGCACAATAATACCGGGCGGCAGTCAGTTAAATTTATAAAATAGAGTTGTAATACTCCGCTCAATTCTCTTTTCTGTCACTTCATAAATTAATGACAATTTCTCGCGCATTGAATGGTCAAATGTTTAAATTTGATTTCCTTTTTTAACAAAAAAAAACATGATGTACCATTCTAAAATATCCGGGCTGGGTTACTTTGTTCCGGAAAATATTGTGACCAATGATGATTTATCTAGGATTATCGATACTAATGATGAATGGATTCAGGAACGCACCGGAATCAAGGAGCGTCGCCATGTTGTGAAAGGCAGTGGGGAAACTACCACTTCGATGGGGGTTAAAGCGGCACAAATTGCTATCGATCGTTCGGGGATTGCGAAAGACGAGATCGATTTTATTGTCTTTGCAACTATCTCTCCCGATTATTATTTCCCTGGGCCGGGCGTAATGTTGCAGAAAGAATTGGGACTGCGCACGATAGGAGCGCTCGATGTCCGCAATCAATGTTCGGGTTTTGTGTATGCTTTATCGATTGCCGATCAGTATATTAAGACCGGTATGTATAAAAATATTCTGATTGTTGGCTCGGAACTGCAGTCTTTCGGACTGGATATGACCAACAGAGGGCGAAGTGTTTCAGTAATTTTTGGAGATGGGGCAGGGGCTGCCATTCTGACAAGGGAGGAAGATTTATCAAAAGGGGTTTTATCAACACACCTGCATTCGGAAGGGGAACATGCCAAAGAACTATCGGTTTTGGCTCCCGGAATGGGCGGGCGTTGGATTACCGATATTCTCGCGGATAATGACCCTGATGATGAAAGTTATTTTCCGTATATGAATGGACAATTTGTCTTTAAGAATGCAGTGGTGCGTTTTAGCGAAGTCATTCACGAAGGTTTAGATGCCAATCAGTTGCAGGTTTCCGATATCAGTATGCTGATTCCACATCAGGCAAACCTTAGGATTTCACAATTTATTCAGAAGAAATTTGGATTGCGTGATGATCAGGTTTTCAATAACATCCAAAAGTATGGAAATACCACTGCGGCTTCAATTCCAATTGCACTAACGGAAGCTTGGGAACTTGGAAAAATTAAATCAGGCGACTTAGTCGTTTTGGCTGCATTCGGCAGTGGTTTCACCTGGGCGAGCGCGATTATCCGATGGTAATTTTGAGATATTTATAAAAAA
>JBBRXW010000038.1:0-10952 GCA_038238295.1 Flavobacteriales bacterium
CGCTCCGATGAAATTCAACCAAAGGAAGCTGACGATATCAAGGTAATAAATGTAAAATATCAAGAGTTGGCTAATAACAGCGCCCCAGAATATTGCTTTGGCCTTTACGTAATTGATATAAAATCCAACGAGGAAAATCCCCAGTACGGTACCATAAAAGATAGATCCGATGATGTTGACTAATTGAATCAGGTTTTCGAAAAGTGTCCCAACACACGCAAAAAGAATCGCGATAATTCCCCATAGCAGTGTGAAGAATTTTGTCGCATTGACAAAATGTTTTTCACTTTTCTCACCTTTTACATTCCGTTTATAGATATCGATGGCAGTCGTCGACGCTAATGCATTGATTCCGGAAGCAGTCGACGACATTGCGGCAGAAAGGATAACCGCCAATAATAACCCGATTAAACCTTTCGGAAGGTAATTTAATATGAAATGGATGAAGACATAATCCTTGTCGTTCGTTTCCGATTTGCTGTCGGCTTTCGAAATAATATCCCGGGCCTGATCGCGTAAATCGTTCTCCTTGCTGGAAATAGCGACGAGTTCCTTTCTCAATATAGGGTTATCATAGTTCTGATTGAGGTGGTCGATATAAATCAGATTGATTTCCTTTTTATCTTCCGATAATTTACTGAGTTTATCTTCGAGGGTATGGTATTCGTCCTTGTATTTCGAATTCTCTACAATGACTTTGTTGTTAGGATTGAAATTCAATGGGACAGGATTGAATTGAAAAAATACGAAAACCATCACACCAATTAATAATATAAAGAACTGCATCGGCACTTTCAAAAATCCATTCATGATCAAGCCCATTTGACTTTCGCGTATTGATTTCCCTGATAGATACCGTCCGACCTGCGATTGGTCGGTTCCGAAATAGGAGAGTGCCAAGAAAAAGCCACCTGTGATACCGCTCCAAAAAGTATAGCGAGTTCCAGGGTCGAGAGAAAAATCAACGATATCCATTTTATGGTTAGCACCGGCGATGTGCAGTGCGTTGCTAAAGGTCATGTCGTTCGGGAGCAAATGCAGAATAAGGAAAAAGGTAATGAACATGCCGCTCATAATCACGAACATCTGTTGTTTTTGGGTGACATTCACAGCTTTAGTTCCACCGGCGAAGGTGTAAATGATGACCAGAACTCCAATGACTACATTCATCAAGGTAAGATTCCATCCTAATAATGCCGATAAAATAATGGCAGGGGCATAGATCGTTAAACCAGTTCCCAGCCCTCGTTGGATAAGGAATAATATGGCTGCTAGTGAACGGGTTTTCAAATCGAAACGCTGCTCTAAATATTCATAAGCGGTAAAGACTTTTAATCGGTGGTAAATCGGAATAAAGGTAACGCAGATGACAACCATCGCTAGCGGTAGACCAAAATAGAACTGCAGGAAACCCATTCCATCATGGTACGCCTGACCTGGAGTCGATAAAAACGTGATCGCACTCGCCTGTGTCGCCATTACGGAAAGCCCGACTACATACCACGGCGTTTCGTTGTTTCCGAGGATATAATCTTCAACATTTTTGCTGCCGCGCGTTTTCCATACGCCATAGAAGACAATGAAAAGTAAGGTTGCCGAAAGTACGATCCAATCTAGCTGTTGCATATCAAGAGAATAAAATCATAATTAAATAAAACAGCAATATATAGATGGCGTTGGCAATCAGCACCCAAGTGTAGCTTTTTTTCCAGGTCGTGAGTTTGTCGTTTTCCATAAAATTTATTACTTAACACGAATTACAATAATTTCCGCTAATTAATGAATTGTTTTTAATTTAAGCACCTTATCATCAATGCTATTTGGATTGTTGTAATGAAATCATATTCGCCATCAAACGATAGGCACCGGCAACACCTTCGGGCAGTTCTCGGAAGAAACTCAGTCCGGTATAAATGTAATTGCCTTTACCGTATTTTGCTATTAAGATAGCCCCTTTTTCTGCTGACTCGCCTTTGTCATTGGCAGCGATAACAGCAGTAAAAGCTTTGTCCCACTCGCTTGGGTAGTACAATCCCTGTTCTTGTTTCCAACCTTCGAAATCTTTATTGGTGATTGTATTCGGATAATTTAAAATGGGATGTTTTGGTTCTAAGAAAGTCACTGTCGCATTTTCTTCGGTCACACGGTCGCGGGAAATCTTTAACGGAAATGGCGCGATATCAGAAGTAACAAAATCATCCATAGTGTTGTATTGCACAATCATGTTGTGGCCTTCTTTGACGAAATCGAATAATATTTTTTGTTTGAATGCCAATGCCTGAACCGTGTTATAAGCTCGGATTCCAGTCATCACGACATCAAAATCCTGAAGTCTATCTTTTGTAATCTCTTCCGGTTTCAGGATCGTAACGTCATAGCCCATTTGCTTCAGACTTTTGGGAACTTCATCGCCGGCGCCCATGATGTAAGCAATTCTCTCGCTACCTGTTTTGATATCAAGTTTGATAAATCGGGCTTCGGCGGACTTCAGTACTTGCTGCTTAGAAATGTGGTCGTAATTGATCGTGAATTGCTCTTTATCAAATGATTTTCCATCTACGACCGCAATACTTTTAACAGCAATTTCCTCTGTGGTTTTCGGTGCAGTTACCTGAAAGCTAATAATTTGCTCTTCTCCTTTTTTGGATAAAGTAAAAGGAATCGATGCCGGTGTGACTTTCCAATTTCCGGGCAATTCTATATGCAAATAGCCTTTTATAGAATCTTTCCCAGCTTTTATTTTAATAGCGATGGTTTTGCTTTTGGAATCATTAAAAAGGACAACTTTATTTGAAAATGAAGTGGAGATTTCTGGGACAATATCCAATGGTTTGTAGACTTCACCCTTTACATCGTCGTTGTATTTATAGATTACATTGCGTTCAAAAGGAATTAAAACATCATTGATGATGACATTAAAATTGACTTTAATTTGACGAATGACATCCGGAACTCCAATGTTTTTCTGATCGTCAACGCGGTACATTCCGACAGCCCCTTTTTCCTTTAACCAGTATGGCTGCGTATAATCGATGGCATCCGGCATCGGCAATTCGAGTTCGATGTTTTGTGCGATATTTTCTTTCAAATCCAAAATCTGGGCAGTCCGTATCGTATTCGGAAATGTAGTCAGGCTGGTCAATTGCATCGGAATACTACTTCTGTTAATGGCTTCAATTTTTACTTTGACAATGTCATTGGGAGTCGTTTCTTGATTGGCTGCGACGGCTTCGAGATAAAGTCCTGAACAGCCGGCAATTATTTTTTTAATTTCTTCCGATTTGATGTATTTCCAATGGTTATCATCCAATTTTTGAATTAAATCAAACGCCTTGACTAAATCCGGAATACTGGCTTCTGGATTTTTGAAGTTAAAATTCCTTTCGACATTCGATAATAGCTCTCCAATAGTTTTTCCCCCTTTGACGCGGTTCCATGTGGTGTCTATGCCATCAAAAATATTACTTTTGTCTTTTGGGATTTCGCCTTTTAATAATTCGAGATATTCTGTTTCTTCACCACGGGTTCCAGTACTTCCGAAGCCTTGTGATTGGTGGCGGCTTCTGCTTAATGCTGCAATTTCTTGATTTGATTTACCCATTGATTGGTAATAAACACCGGTTTGCAATTGCATCAAATTTGATTTGTCAGCTTTTTCAAATTTCTCTTTGCTGCCATAAAACCACCAGGACGTATTGAAGAAAACGCGCTTGGGCTGCCAGATTTTTACGAGACTCAATTGCTCTGGAAAAATTTCAGGATTATTGGTTTTATCAAAAGCTTCGAGGCTCAACATGGCTGATGAAGTATGATGTCCATGTGTGGTTCCTGGGGAACGTGCATCGAAACGGTTGATAATAACGTCCGGTTGGAATTTACGAATGATGTAAACGACGTCACTCAGAACGGCCTCTTTATTCCATATTGCTAAAGTCTCATCCGGGTTTTTAGAATAGCCAAAATCGTTAGCACGGGAAAAAAATTGCTCACCACCATCAATTTTCCGTGCTTCAATGAGTTCCTGCGTACGGATAACGCCAAGTAGTTCGCGGAGTTCAGGGCCAATCAAATTTTGTCCGCCATCGCCACGGGTAAGTGAAAGGTATCCGGTGCGTGCTTTTTTTTCATTCGACAAATAGGAGATGAGCCGCGTATTCTCGTCATCGGGATGTGCCGCGATGTAAAGTACGGACCCAAGGAAATTCAATTTTTGGATTTGATTATAAACCTCGACTGCATTCGGCTTATAAGGTGCCTGTGCAGAAGATAACGTAATAAAAGTAAATGAAAACAGAACTATCAGAAAGGAAAGCTTTTGCATAAATTCGTCGATTAGCAGTAGCTTCAAATGTAGTAATTAAATAAAAAGGGCTCTTTTATTTAATTGGATTTTAACATATTTCGAATTTCAATCCCGAATTTAATAGCGATAAGTAGTAGCATAGTTTATTTGGTTGAAGCGTTTAATTCTTTCAAGTTTCCTCTTTTGGTGTAAGGAAACTTTTTTCGGTGTATGGCAATGAATTGGCATACATCATCGTCGTCATAATCATTGATATAAATGTAAATTTTATTGAATAGCGAGTAGCCTCTGTATCCTTTTGGAATTTCTTCTGCCGTTTTCCATTTCGCATCTTCCTTGTAATAATATATTTTTTTCTGGGTGTCGTAATAGGCTTCCAGATTGGGAAAATAATAGTAGCGGAGCAGGCAATTATTTTCCGGATTCAAAAGCGGAACCTCTTCAGGTTTTTGCTTTTGGGCTATCATCACATGTGCCAACAGTATTAAAAATACGTAATAGATTTTTTTTGCATTTTTCATGATCTAAATGTTTTGAGTTTGAGAAGGACTGGCTTCCAGTCTCAAATATTTTGACATTTGACTTGTTCATTGAAAATCATGTTGCAAATCTATACGATATTTTTATTTAATCGTTAAAATTGTACATTATATCGATTAAATACATACTTATTAAAAAAAAGTAAGAAAAATACTTTATAAATGTTTTTTGCTTTCTGGATGTTCTAGTTCGTATTTTTTAAGAAGTTCCTGCAACGAATTGTAGTAGTGTTGCAAATGTTCGACATCCATTTTCGGATTTTGTTCTACTGGTATGGTGGCAAGCATTTCATTAAGATATTGGGAAAGTTCTGGATGTTTCTCATGAATAAACATGGTAATCTCCAGAATCTTTCCATTTAAGTCTTGTATACTTTGCATGCTAAAATTATTTTTTCGCCTTAGCGGCTTTATCTTTTGCAAGCTGGTCAGCTTTTTCTTTGGCAGCTTTTTCTTTCTCCTTTTTCGCTTTTTCGGCCTCTTTTGCTTTGTCGTCCGCTTTATCTTGGGCTTCGTCTTTAGCCTTTTCGGCAGCTTTCGCTTTTTTCTTGAAGTAACCTCTCAATAAGAAATTGTGTTTGGCAGCTTCCATATTCTCATTGAGCCCTTTGGTACTATTTTTTAGATTGAGTAGCGTCTTATCAAGATTATTGGCCATCGATTTATCTTCAATCAAACGACCTAAAGTTCCTTCACCTTTATTGATTTTAATTAAAAGGGTTGCAATCTCATCGGTTGCCACTGCCGCATTGTCTGCAGTAATTTTTACACTATTCATAATAGCATCAGTTTCAATCGGCTCATTGGAAGCGATTTGCTGTCCGGACTTCACCACTTTTGAACTCGGATTTCCTTGAGAAAGTACCACGAGTTTGTCTCCGATGAGCCCTTCAGAACCTATTCCGGCTTCGCTGTCAGTTTTAATGAAAGGCTGGACTTCTGTCTTAATCAGCATTTTTACCTTTACTGTCGAATCATTGACAATCTGTATATTGTCTACCGTGCCTACATTAATTCCGGAAAAACGAACGGAATTGCCAACCTGCAATCCACTGACATTTTGAAAATTGGCCGTAACTAAGAAAACAGGATCGAAAAGATTTTTCTGTTTTCCGATAATAAAAATACCGAGCATGAATAATACAATGCCAACAAAGACAAAAATCCCTAGGCGTATTTTAAATTGCGGTGAATGCGTTTCCATTTTTTAAAAGTATTTAGTTAGTATTTTAATTATTGAAAAATGAGTGGATTAGTTCATCCTTGTCTTTTTCAAATTCTTCTAGAGTTCCTTCTTTGTAGACATAACCTTCATGAAGCATTACAATTCTGTCAGCCACACTTCGAACACAGTCCATATCGTGGGTGATAATGATAGAGGCTGTTTTGAATTTCTTTTGTATGTCATTAATCAATACACTTATTTCACGTGATGTGACCGGATCTAAACCCGTTGTAGGTTCATCATAAAGCAAAATTAATGGATTAACAATAATCGTCCGCGCGAGGCTGATACGTTTTTTCATTCCACCCGACAATTCTGATGGCATCTTATCGATAGCACCAGGAAGGCCTACATTTTCGAGTGCTTCTTTTACTTTGTCTTGAATCTCACTTTCGCTTAAGTCCTTTTGAATCCGTCGCAGCGGAAACTCCAGATTCTGACGCACTGTCATCGAGTCGTATAAGGCACCACTTTGAAAAAGAAAACCAATTTTTTTTCTTAGTTCATTAAGTTCCTTACTTTTCAACGTATTGACTTCTTCACCAAAGACATTAATTTTGCCTTCATTGGCTTGCAACAAACGCACAATGCATTTAATCAATACTGATTTTCCAGTACCTGATTTTCCTAGCACTACGAGATTTTCACCTTCGTGCAATTGCATTGAAACTCCTTTGAGGACTTCCATATCGCCAAAGCGGATTTTGAGGCCTTCAACATTAATAATGGCATCTTTTTTTTCAAGCTTCATAATAAATCAGTTATTTGTACAGCAATTAAATCGACGAGGATGACTAATAAAGAGGCCAGTACCACAGCTGTATTCGCAGCAATACCTACACTTTCTGTTCCGCGGCCTGCATTAAAACCTTTATAACATCCGACCAATCCAATCACTGCTCCAAAAAAGAAGGACTTGATGACGGCCGGGATAAAGTCGATGAATTCTATTTTGCCAAAAGCCTGAGAAATGAATAAGATCAAACTCACATCGCCTTTGATATTGGCTCCGATCCAGCTTCCAAATATTCCAAGTGCATCAGCATAAATAATCAATGCTGGAATCATTAACGTAGCGGCTAAAACTTTCGGCACCACTAAATACCGCATCGGGTTGGTAGAGGACACTTCCATGGCATCAATCTGCTCTGTAACCCGCATAGATCCTAACTCAGCACCTAAACTTGAACCGATTTTTCCAGCACAAATTAAGGCTGTGATTACCGGTCCCATTTCTCTGATGACCGAAATGGCCACCATACTTGGGAGCATCGACACCGCACCAAAATTTATCAATACTGGCCGGGATTGTATGGTCAGCACCAGTCCAATGATGACGCCAGTTATGGATACGAGCGGAAGCGATTTGTTTCCGATTTGGTAACACTGTTTCAAAAACTCTTTAAATTCGAATTCCTTCGTAAAAGTATTTTTGAAAACATCCGCGATAAACAATATAGCATTGCCGAACCGTGTAAAAAAAGTGGCAGTCCTACTTTTCTCCCGAAGAGTGCGTTCGCTCAAGGCAATTGTTCGATTTTTGGCAATCTCTTTGATTTTCATATAGTCGTTTGTTTGCGCAATTCTATTGTAATTTACTCCTTAACTTCTTTGGTAGTTGTTTCTGTAAAAGCGGGTTCTACAATTTTGGTTTTGATAATTATCGTATCATTAGAACTTCCATAGTTGTAATGTGGCAATCGTATTTTGTGCCATTCGTATGTCTTGGGAATATCGTCGCCCATTAGATAGCCCCACGGTTTTAAAGGCTCGATGCGATCAAAAATAACTTTCAACACTGCAATCACTGGAATCGCTAAAAACATTCCTGAAATTCCCATCAAAGCGCCACCGATGATAATTCCGACTATCGAAACGAAAGCATTGATTTCGACTTTTGAATTGATTATTAATGGCACTAATACATTATTGTCGATTAATTGTACAATAACATTGACGATGATGACACCGAAAATAATAGATACTTCTGGTGACCCGGTAAGCGAAACCACAATGCTCAAAAGACCGGCAAAAAGAATTCCGACGTACGGTATTAAATTTAATATTCCAGTGATAATCCCCAATAAAATGGCATACTCCATTCCTATTATCCAAAATCCAATTGAATTTAAATTATAAACCATATTAATATAGAGACTTAGTCCGAATATATAGCCTTTAACAGATATTTTGATTTGATCTAAAATTTCAACCAATAGCGGATGGTGGTCACTTTTGAATAACCTAGATAGGAACAACATAAAATGGGTCCGGTATAAAAGAATCAAAAACATATATATAGGTATCAGGATGACATTCATCAACGTGTCGGTAAATGACAACAATGTAACTCCAATGGCTGCTTTTACATCGGACAAACTATCTTTAGTGGCGTCATCAATATATTTTTTCTGCTCGCGGGAACTAATGTGATATTTGGCGCGGACATAATCTTGAATATGATCGAGGTGGATGTAAAAGTTTTTCTGAATCTTACCAAAATCATTTGCCATTTCAGAAACTTGAAAAGAAATGAAAGTAAAAATTCCAGCAATCACCATAACGAAGACAATAACTGCAAAGGTGACGGCAATAACATGTGGAAAGTGCAATTTTGATTTAAAAAACGAAACGACTGGTCGAAGCAATATCGCAAAAAGGAAAGCCATCATTACCGGCATAATTACGCTTTGTCCAATATATAATATGAAGCCGATGCTTATTAAAGCAAATAAAACGATCGTGAGCCTGATGAAAAAAGGATATTGCGTAAATTCACTCATAGTAAACCTTTAATTTATCGGAAAGGAATTGTTAAATCCGATAAGCAAAGATGCCGCTTAAAATCCCTTTCCGGTTATAAATTTAATGAAATGTTTTATATAATTCCTCTTAAAAGTGAAGTAAATACTGATATACTTTATCAATTGGAAGTCCCATAACGTTCGGGTAGGAACCTTCTATCGTAGCCACACCTATAAATCCGATCCATTCCTGAATACCATAACTGCCGGCCTTATCGTAGGGTTTATAATTTTGAAGATAGTATTCGATTTCCGCATCAGATAAAGTATGAAAAGTCACCCGTGTAGTTTCTGAAATTACTTCCGTTTTTAAATTCGTCTTAAAACAAACCGATGTGATTACCTTATGCATTTTCCCGGATAACGACTGCAACATTGCAAAAGCATCGTCATAATCTTTAGGTTTTCCCAATGCTTTGTTCTCATGCCAAACAATCGTATCGCTAGTAATGAGAATTTCATTGTCATGAAGTTCGCCTTCAAATGCATCGCTTTTCAAGACAGCGAGATAATCGGTGATGTCTTCTTCGATAAGATTGGGTGGATAGATTTCTTCAGTTTCTTTCAAACGTATTTCAAATTCGATATCCAAATCCTTAAAGAATTGTTGCCTTCTCGGGGAACCCGAAGCGAGAATAATGTTGTAGTTTTTAAATTTCTCCCTAAGCATGGTGCTTGATATTATAGGCAACGACAGCTATTGATAGGATGCCGAAAAAAATGACGACCTTCAGTACGTTGCTCAAATGGTGAAAGTCTTTTGGGGTTTTGGCGGACCACATTTTTATTGTAAAATAGAGTAGTGGACCCACTACAAAAACCAACGTATACATCGTGGTCAGATATAAATCATTCGCCGAAAAATACGCATTCGTATAATATAAAAGCATCAGTATTGGAACGAAGCTCATTAAAAAAACCAACTTTGCTGTTCTGTCGACGCCTAATGCAATGGGTAAAGTGTTCATTCCATGATTGTAATCACCATTAACATCTTCCAAATCCTTGACAATTTCACGGATAAAATTGATGATAAAGGCAATTGTAGCATAATCGAGTAGTATCGAGAAAAGAGTGGCCATTTCTTTTTGATTGTCATCATAAGTCGCTGGATACAAATCGTAAATCCCAATGATAATTACACTAAACGACAGCAGTAGCGCGACGATGATATTACCCACCAACAGCATTTGTTTGAGACTGGTCGCATACAAATACAATAATGCCGCAATGAGTATAAATAGTGTCGCAAAACCCGGTTTCATAATGACATTCGATAAATAAAAACCAATACTAACGCCGGTGATATTCAATGCGACATAAATATTATAGGCTGCGGCTTCGGTAATAGTATTCCCAACAATGACTTTCCCGGGCTTATTGTCGGCATCGGTGCCCTGATCGAAAATATCATTGATAACATTCCCGCCGGCTGCAATTAGGACAGTCGATAAGACCAGTAATCCGTATTGCCAATCGGCCAGCGATAATGGAACTTTTTGCCAGATCAAAAAACCGTAACGGAAAATAAGCTGCATGAACGCAAGCAACAGCAGGTTTTGGTACCGGATAAGTTTGAAAAATGAACGCATATTATATTGAGAATTAAATTAGGACTAATCGTGTTGGCCATCATAATACACATGCCATTTTCCCTGCACCCGCATCACTTGTTCGATGACTTCACGGACAGCACCCCTTCCTCCATTCTTATGCGAAATGTATTTGGAAATCGCTTTGATTTCAGGGCTGGCATCCTGCGGACAAGTAGGCAATCCGACCAACTGCATCACATGATAATCCGGAATATCATCGCCCATATACAACACGTTTTCTGCTTTGATATGATAAAGTTCAATATATTCTTTAAACGTCGCCACTTTATCGGGTGATGACAAATGAATATCGATCACCCCTAAATTTCGCAATCGGATGCGCACGCCTTCGTTACTTCCGCCGGAAATAATGCAGACATGGTAGCCACTTTCCAACGCTGCTTTGATTGCAAATCCATCGCGGATGTTCATAATGCGCAGCATTTCGCCAGTCGGTGTTACGTGAACGGAACTGTCGGTCAACAC
>JBBRXW010000039.1:0-10842 GCA_038238295.1 Flavobacteriales bacterium
CGAGTCCGGAAAGTAAACCAACCTCCAAGTCAGCGCCATTCACCTCGATGATTCGCGTTTTCGAAATGTCTATATCGTGTTGCCGTTGCATCTCGAATTCGATTTTTCCGGTAAAAGCCAAAAAGACGATAAGACGGTTTTCAAAACGCACCAAAGTTTCCGATTGGGAGTTGGCGGATATTTCGGCGGCAATATCAAATCGAAACAAATTTTAGATTTCGAAGATGCCGATGATCATGACGTCAAACAAAAAACCAAAGGCAATTTCAATGTCAACGATTTCATCTACGGCGCCAGTGCCTACATCGGGTATAAGGAAGTCAGTCTTTATGCCAAATACGACATCAGCCCTTTGTTTAAAGATAATGTAGTCGATCAGAATAATATTTCATTTGGACTTCGCTTCGATTTCAATTAAAAATGTTCGTTTTGTTTTAGTCAAAGTGCTTCGAAAGGAGCACTTTTTTTATGCAAAATGCACTCCCGTTTAGGAGCTTTTCCTGCTATCCGCTCTATCTTTTTCTTCCGTTGGGAACGTCAGAAAAAGGATGCCGCTACTATCAGGGCTAAAAACCCGTCACGACAATCAAAGCTCAGCAAAACTTTGTAACTTTGGCACTCAATAATTCAAAAGCTTTCCGTTGATTTCAAAAGCATCTATAGATACCATATTCGAAACCGCCCGCGTAGAAGAGGTGATCGGTGATTTTGTGCAATTGAAACGCGCCGGAAGCAACTTCAAAGGACTGAGCCCATTCTCCGACGAACGCTCGCCGTCATTCATGGTGTCGCCGGTCAAACAAATATGGAAAGATTTCAGCTCCGGAAAAGGCGGCAATGTCGTTGCCTTCCTAATGGAGCATGAACATTTCACCTATCCAGAAGCGCTCCGCTATCTCGCCAGAAAATACAATATTGAACTCGAGGAAACAGAACAAACACAGGAAGAAAAAGCTAATACGGATGTTCGCGAAAGCATGTTTTTGGTTTCTGAATTTGCCAAGAACTATTTCCATGATACCTTGATGAATTCCGAAGAAGGCAAAGCCATCGGTTATTCGTATTTCAAAGAAAGAGGGTTCACCAACGAAACCATCAAGAAATTTGCGTTGGGGTATTCGCCCGAACAATGGGATGCGTTCTCAAAAGAAGGACTTGGCAAAGGATTCAAAATAGAATTTTTAGAAAGTACCGGATTAACGATTGTCAAAGAAGATAAAAGTCCTATTGACCGTTTTCGAGGCCGCGTGATGTTTCCGATTCAAAGCATGTCGGGGCGCATCTTAGGTTTTGGTGGACGTATCCTAACCAATGATAAAAAGGCAGCCAAATATCTCAATTCCCCGGAAAGCGAAATTTACCATAAAAGTAAAGTGCTCTATGGAATTTTTCACGCCAAACAAGCTATTGCCAAACAAAATAATTGCTTTTTGGTAGAAGGATATACGGATGTGATTCAACTCTATCAAGCCGGAATCGAAAATGTGGTGTCTTCCTCAGGAACCGCACTCACACCGGACCAAATCCGTTTGATTAATAGACTAACGAAAAATATTACCGTTTTATACGATGGCGATGCCGCCGGATTGCGCGCTTCTATACGCGGAATTGATTTAATCCTCGAAGAAGGCATGAACGTAAAAGTCTGCACGTTCCCAGAAGGAGAAGATCCAGACAGCTTTGCCCGCAAATCATCGTATGAGGAATTGGTCGCATATCTTGAAAATAACGCCAAGGATTTCATCCAGTTCAAAGCATCGCTATTGATGAATGAAGCGAAAAACGACCCCATCAAGAAAGCCGAACTGATTCGCGATATGGTGACGAGTATTTCGAAGATTCCGGACCGCATCAAAAGAGAAATTTATATCCAGGAATGTGCCCGCATCATGGATATTTCCGAGCAGGTGTTAGTCAATACGTTGGCACAATTAGTCCAAAAAGATATTTCCGAAGCCGGTAAAAAAATCAAACAAGAGCAAAAAGCCTTTGATGTTGTTCGGAACGAAAACCCAATTGCCGTTCAAAAGATAGATGTCCTCTACGAACTTGAAAGAAAAATAATCGAAATTTTGTTATTGTACGGCGATAAGACCGAAGAATTTGAAGATATTATTTTCAAAACCAATGATGAAGGAGAAATCGAAAACAGCATCGAAAAGAAAGAACTTAAAGTCTATCAACGGATATATCTGAGTTTGCAGGAAGATGAGGTAGAATTGGCAAATCCTTTATTTTTGACTATCTACAATCATCTGATTAATTATTATCATCAGAATGAAACTTTTCAAATAGAACAGTATTTAATGAATCTCGAGCCCGAGTTCACACAGGAAATCACTGATATCCTGATGCTCGAAGAGCAGTTAGCCTTACACAACTGGGAATCGAAACAAATCATCGTCAAACTAAAAGACCAAACGATTGCACAATATGTTTCAGAAACCATACTAACGCTGCGCTGGTTTTTGGTAGATAAGATTATAGAAGAATTGAAAGGCAGCATTACAACAGAGCCGGATGCCGACAATACAGAATCGCTATCGCTGGCAATGGATTATTACCGGCTGATTCATACTTTTTCTAAAAAACTGGGAAGAGTAATGTCGCGCTATAGTTAAACGATTTCTAAAGTTTTAGCCTTATTCACCAAGTCTACAAGGTTCGTCACATTGAGTTTCGTCAGCAACCGCAATTTATAGGTGCTGATGGTTTTTTCATTCAAACCGAGAATCGAAGAAATCTCATTGTTCTTTTTCCCATTGCTCAGATAACGCAATACCTCTATTTCACGATTGGAGAGTTTGCGATACAAACGCTCGCTTTTATTTTGTTTGGCAATCAGCGCCAAATTTTTCTTGATGGTATCGTTTAGGATGGTTTGTCCCTGATGCACTTTCATGATGGCAATACCAAGTGTTTCTAGCTTTGCTGTTTTATGCACATACCCCGCAACTCCCGCCTTAATCGCGTTCGGCGCATAGATTTGTTCAGAGTAACTACTGAAAACAATAATCTTCGATTTAGTATAATTCTTTATGATTGCCTTCAATTCATAGATGCTGGACAACCCATCCAAGTCCAAGTCCAACACTAATACATCAATTTCTTTAGTATAAAGCACATCTTTCACCATTGAGAAATTTCCAACATTGGCTACGATACTAATATCAGCATGATCCTTAAAATAAGATTTCACGCCAAAGTGCACCACGGGGTAATTGTCTGCTAAACAAACTTTAATCATAATCGTAAATTTTTAAGTATTGTTTCTAAACGAGCCAATAAATTTAGTTAAAAAAAACTTAACACCTCAAATTTTTTAGATAAAATACCATTAATCCCGATGAAGTAGACAAACGGGTATTGGCTTCATTTTGTGCTGGTTAGTCATATTCAAGCGCTTATAAATTGCAAAAACCTCTTTTTCCCTTCCAGAAAAATCGGCAGCAGTTTTACCCGTTTCATCCGCCAGCATTGCCGATTCGAGTTCATCATAGCTGGCGCCAAGCTGGTCTTCATCACTTCGGTCATCACCAAACAAACCGTCTGTTGGCGCGGCATTCAGGATTGAAACGGGAATTTTTAGATAGGAGCCCAAAGCATACACATCGGATTTCATCAAGTCGGCAATTGGACTCAAATCAACACCGCCATCGCCATATTTTGTATAAAATCCGACACCAAAATCTTCTACTTTATTGCCGGTTCCGGCGACTAATAAACCATGAATTCCGGCTAAATAATACAAACTCGTCATTCGAAGTCTTGCCCGTGTATTAGCCAAGGATAAATTCAATTTTGCTACATCATCAGCCTCTGGAACTTCTGTTTTAAACGTTTCAAACACCGAAGTCAAATCTATTTTCGCATCACGCACGTTCGGAAAACGTTTTTTTAACTGATCAATATGTTCTCTTCCACGCGCAACTTGGCTAGGTGCCTGATGAATCGGCATTTCTACACACAAAACATCCATGCCCGTCTGTGCACACAAAGTTGAAGTTACCGCAGAATCGACACCGCCCGAAATTCCAATGACAAAACCATTCACATGCGCCGATACCGCATAGGTTTTCAACCAAGCGACAATCTGTGCATTCACTTTTTCTACGGCAAGGGTACTTTTTTTAGACATATTTTCTCAGGATTTAATAAACCGCAATGTATCTTTGCAAAAATAATAATTATTCGGAGCTATTTCCTGCTGTTCGCTATATCTTTTTCCGCGATTGCTTCGTGCCTCGCAAGATCCCGAAAAAGGATGCCGCTACCATCAGGGCTAATTTACACACTCTCTATGAAACAGTACGTTATCTTACCATTACTTTTTAGTTTCCTGCTTTTGGGATCCTGTGATAAAAAAACCAAAGTCGAAAAGGCCGTCGAGGAAATCCCGCTTGAGATTAAAGTCTCTCGCTTCGACAAAGCCTTTTTCGAAACCGCACCACAAGATCTGCCTAAACTCAAGGCAGAATACCCATTCTTTTTCCCGCCTGGGAATGACGACAAAGTTTGGACAGACAAAATGCAGAACCCGCAATGGCGGGAGTTGTACGCTGAGGTGGAGAAGCGTTACGGCGATTTCAATCCGGAAAAGGAAAAAATCGAAGAACTTTTCAAACACATCGAGTACTTTTTTCCTGAAACCAAAACACCCAAAGTTTACACGATAATTTCCGAAATGGATTACCAAAATAAGGTCATCTACACCAACAATATGCTGATCATTTCATTGGAATTATATTTAGGAAAAGACCATCGGTTCTATGAATTTCCGGCATATATCAAACAGAATTTCGAGCAAAATCAAATTCTTCCTGATATCGTCACGGCGTATTCTAGAACAAAAATTGTCCCGCCAACAGACGCTTCTTTCCTGTCGCAGATGATCTACGCCGGAAAAGAACTGTATCTTAAAGACCAACTGCTGCCAGAAGCTACCGATGCCGAAAAAATGGGC
Source organism: Flavobacteriales bacterium (assembly GCA_038238295.1). GTDB lineage: Bacteria > Bacteroidota > Bacteroidia > Flavobacteriales > Flavobacteriaceae > Flavobacterium. Next base: position 4,964 of record JBBRXW010000039.1, read on the forward strand.
TATAAAAAGGAACAGATTACTTGGTGTGAAGAAAACGAAGGCTATATGTGGCGCTATTTCATCGAAAATAAAATGCTGTACGATACCGACCAGAAACTGATTCCACGATTTATCAATCCAGCCCCGTTTTCCAAGTTCTACTTAGAGATCGATAACGAAACTCCAGGACGTGTAGGCGCATGGATTGGTTGGCAAATGGTCCGCTCCTTTATGGAGAACAATGAGGTATCATTACCACAATTATTGAAAACAGACGCTAAAGAACTATTCGAAAAATCAAAATACAAACCTAAAAAGTAATGTCAAAAACGATCACTTCCGAAATAAAATTCCTTGTTGAACTCGACGAAAATAGAGTTCCTGAAAAACTCACCTGGACCGCTCAGGATGGTGGTATTGAAGCCGAAGAAGCCAAAGCCATGATGGTTTCTATCTGGGACAGCAAAGCACAGGAAACATTGCGCATCGATTTGTGGACGAAAGAAATGCCTGTAGATGAAATGAAATTGTTTTTCCATCAAACCTTAGTAGCGATGACCGATACGTTCCGACGTGCCACTAACGATGAAAAAATGTCAGATACGATGAAGGATTTTTGCGATTATTTTGCAGAGAAACTGGAGTTGAAATAGGATTTAAAAGACACTATTGTTCTTAAAAACTTCTTGGTTGATATCGTCAATATATTCCAGCAAGGCATCTTTTCCAGTACCTTCGGTCGATGAAGTGACAAAATATGGAGGCATTTCCGCCCAATTGTTGGCTATCATTTGTTTTTTGTAAGCGGAAATATGCGAATCAATTTTGACTTTGCTAATCTTATCGGCTTTGGTAAAAATGATGCAAAATGGAATTTCGCTTTCGCCCATATATTCCATAAATTCTAAATCGATATTCTGCGCTTCGTGGCGAATATCAATTAAAACAAATGCACAAACGAGTTGCTCTCTTTTCTCGAAATAATCCGTAATAAATTGCTGGAAGACTGATTTTGTTTTCTTCGATACCTTAGCATATCCATAACCTGGCAAATCTACCAAAAACCAATTATTATTGATTTTAAAATGGTTAATCAATTGAGTTTTTCCTGGTCTTCCGGAAGTTTTAGCCAAATTTTTATGATTCGTCAGCATGTTGATCAATGACGATTTTCCAACATTAGAACGCCCGATAAAAGCGTACTCCGGTAAAATATCTTTGGGACATTTATCGACTTCAGAATTACTGATAATAAATTCGGCGGTATTAATTTTCATGGTATTCGATTTCGTCAAAGGTAACGAATTCAGTAGCGATCGTTCCTTTAAAAAAGATTCGGATTATAAGTGATTCTCCTTCAGCCATTGATACATATTTTCATTGAATTCTTCCGGGCGCTCCATCATCGCGGCATGTCCGCATTTGTCAATCCAGTATAGCGAAGAGTGTGGCAGTAATTTGTGAAATTCTTCGGCAACATCTGGCGGTGTTACAGTATCGTTTTTTCCCCAAATAATGCAGGTTGGAATGTGCATTTTCGGTAAGTCTTTGGCCATATTGTGGCGGATGGCGCTTTTGGCTATCGTTAAAGTCTTGATCAGTTTGATGCGGTCATTAGCCATAGAATAGACTTCATCCACGATTTCTTTGGTGGCGATTTTTGGATCATAAAATACAGCTTCCGCCTTCTTTTGAATGTAATCATAGTCGCCCCGTCGTGGATAACTATCGCCCATCGCGCTTTCATATAATCCTGAACTACCTGTAATAACAAGGCCCAGCATTTTTTCAGGATACATTTTGGCATGGTACAAAGCAATATGTCCTCCAAGTGAATTTCCCAATAAAATGACACGATCAAAACCTTTGTAGGTAATAAAGTCTTTTACATATCGAGCAAAAGCCTTGACGTTGGTCTTTAAAATGTTTTGGGTATAAATCGGAAGCTCCGGAATGACCACTTTATATCCGTGCTCTGAAAAATACTTCGCAACGCCATCAAAATTACTCAGGCCTCCCATTAAACCATGCAAAATGATAATTGGTGTTCCTTCGCCGGCTTCAAAATATTTGTATTTTCCGTCTTTCGTGGTGTCTAGATTCATGACTTTTATTGTAATTCTAACGGGCACAAATATATGATTTTAAACATAATTTGTAACGTTAACAGTTATTATTTGAAAAAATGAATAAAGTTTTGAGGTTGCTGAGTGAACCGATGGTGTCATTTATTGGCAGTGTGCTTTTATTGAATTTAATTTAACATTCCATTGGAATTTGTTCCTTTTTTACAGCATTTTTTTTAATCATCTAGTTTTCTTAACAATTTGTTAAATAAGCGATTGTGTTAAAAAATCTAATTCTAGTGACTTCCGTGTTGAAAGTGGTAAAACTTATCAACAAAGTGGTATTTTGTGGTAAAATGTGGTAATAATTTTTATATTTTTGCTGCAAACCATTTAAAACCTTTTCAATTGAATTCAATTGTTGGAACATACGAATGTAAAGTCGATGCCAAAGGAAGGTTGCTGTTACCGGCACCTCTCAAAAAGCAACTATCGATTGCATTGCAGGACGGATTTGTCCTGAAACGTTCTGTGTTTCAACCTTGCCTCGAATTGTATCCAATGGCGGAATGGAATCTAATGATGCAGAAAATTAACAAGCTCAACCGTTTCGTTAAAAAGAACAATGACTTCATTAGACGGTTTACCGCTGGAGTCAAAGTAGTTGAAATCGACAACCTCGGGCGCTTGTTAATTCCAAAAGATTTAGTGGTTTTTAGCCAGATTTCTAAAGATGTGGTGCTGTCTTCTGCAGTAAACATTGTTGAAATTTGGGATAAGGATATGTATGAAAAAGCGATAGATGATTCAGTAATTGATTTCGCTGATTTGGCGGAAGATGTAATGGGAAATGTAAATGATGACGATAATGGAATATCATAATCCGGTATTGCTTCATGCTTCGGTCGATGGTTTGAATATTAAACCCGACGGCGTTTATGTCGACGTTACTTTCGGCGGCGGCGGTCACTCTACAGAAATTTTAAAAAGATTAGGCCCAGATGGTAAATTGTTTGCCTTCGATCAGGATGAAGATGCTTTAGCCAATACCTTGAATGACACACGTTTTGTTTTGATTAACGAAAATTTCATATTCATTAAACGATTTCAGCGATTTCACAATATCAAAAATTTATATTGAATTTTAGCCGATCTAGGCTTTTCCTCGCACCAGTTCGATGTCGCCGAAAGAGGTTTCTCTACGCGTTTTGATGCCGAACTCGATATGCGAATGAGTCAAAAAAATGCTTTGAATGCCTATCGTGTTGTCAACGAATACGATAATGCCAATCTAATTAGAGTGTTTTTAGATTACGGCGAGTTGAAAAATGCGCCGTCGATTGCCAGAACCATTATCGAAGCCCGTGAAATTCAACCAATTAAAAATACAGAACAATTAAAAACGGTTCTGAGTCGGTTTTTGCCAGCACATAAAAGCCATAAAATTTTGGCCCAGATGTATCAAGCGATCCGCATCGAGGTCAATCAAGAAATGGATGTGCTCAAAGAATTTTTAGAACAATCGTTAGAGATTCTAAATCCGGAAGGAAGATTAAGTGTCATTTCCTATCATTCGTTGGAAGACCGTTTGGTGAAAAGATTCATCAAAAATGGCATGTTTGAAGGAGAACCGGAACGCGATTTTTTTGGCAATTTCTCCGTGCCTTTCAAAACCATTGGCAAACTGATTGTGCCGGATACTACCGAAATCAAAATCAATAACAGGGCCCGAAGTGCGAAACTTCGAATTGCTGAAAAGAGATCACAATGAAAAACGGCGTATACAGCATATTAAAGGCAAGATTCTTAATCAATGAAGAAGCCAATGCAGCCAAGAACTGGCGCTTCATTGTTTTCATCATCATTCTCGCGATTATCATGATTGCGAATACGCAGCGTTACGAACAAAAAGTCTTTAAAATAATTGCATTGACCAATGAAGTGAAAGAATTGCGCTCTGAATTTGTAGACCGTCGCTCTGAATTAATGCAACTAAAAATGGAATCGGCAGTATCCGAAAAAATGGAAGCCAAACAAATATATCCGGCGTCAGTTCCGCCGACCAAAATCAAAGTTAAAAAAGAAGAAGAGAAAAATTTCCTAAAGAAATTATGGCAGTAGAAGATAAGCACATATCCTATCGTATCTATTTGGTGGCCTTTACCATGTTTGTCATGGCAATTGCCATCACGGTAAAACTGACCAATATTCAGTGGGTAGAAGGCGATTATTATCGTAAACTGGCCAAGGAAAGAACGGTACGAAATTTCGTCATTCCCGCCAATAAAGGGAATATTTACTCAGCAGACGGGAGTTTGCTGGCGACTTCCATTCCAAATTATACCATCCGATTTGATGCTGTAGCTCCAAAAGGCGATGCTTTCGAAAAGAACGTAAAATCATTATCCGATTCATTAGCCTTTTTATTAGGAAGACCGGCAAGCAGTTTCCAATCCGAATTGCGTAAAGCTCGAGCTACTAAAAACAGGTATTTCCTAGTAGCGCGTGACTTGAGCTATACGGAATATATGAAAATTAAAAGCTATCCATTATTCAATTTGGGAGCATACAAAGGCGGAATCATCACCGAACAAAAAACCATACGGGAACATCCAATCGGAAAAATCGCTGAAAGAACCATCGGCTACGAAAGGATGACACCAACCGGAGCCAAAGACGGAAAAGGCATTGAGTGGGCTTTCCGAAATTACCTTAACGGAAAAGACGGCAAAATCTTGAAGCAAAAAATTGCACAGGGACAATGGAAACCGATTCGCGATGTCAATGAAGTGGATCCGCAGGATGGTTATGACGTAATTTCTACCATAGATGTGTATATCCAGGATATAGCGCACCACGCCTTATTGAAACAGCTTCGTCAATACAACGCCGATCACGGTTGCGTCGTGGTTATGGAAACGAAAACCGGTAAAATCAAAGCGATTTCGAACTTAGGAAAAGATCCCAAGAACACTAATAAAGCAGCCGATAGCACGTATTTCGAAACGACCAATTACGCCATCGCCGAATCGCACGAACCCGGATCAACCTACAAACTGGCCGATTTAATGACGCTTCTGGAAGATAAAAAAATAGATACCAGTGCCGTTTTTGATACGCAGGGTGGGGTCATTACCTACTCTGATAAAAAAGTACGCGACTCGCATGAAGGCGGTTACGGAAGAATTTCACTGGCCCGTGGTTTTGAAGTTTCTTCGAACACGGTTCTGGTGCAGGCGGTGTATAATAATTATAAAAACGACCCGGCGCAATTTGTCAATCATCTCAACGGATACGGATTGAACAAACCATTAGGATTGCCAATAAAAGGAGAAGGAATTCCGTACGTTCCGCAGCCGGGTTCCAAAAACTGGAGCGCCATTTCACTGCCGTGGATGGCATTTGGCTACGGGGTTTCTATTACGCCGTTACAAACATTGACTTTCTATAATTCGGTAGCAAACAACGGTGAAATGGTAAAACCGCAATTCGTTTCTGAAATCAAAGAGTGGAATAAAACCATCAAAAAATTTAACAAACAAGTCATCAATCCTAAAGTTTGCTCGATGGAAACGATTGCCAAACTCAAAGCGGTGATGAAGAACGTCGTCAAAAAAGGAACCGGAGCCAAACTCTATTCAAAAGATTTTTCTATGGCTGGAAAAACAGGAACAGCTCAGGCGAATTATGCAAAAAATGGCGGAACAGAGAAACATTACATTTCTTCATTTGTGGGTTATTTCCCGGCTGATGAACCGAAATATTCTTGCATCGTAGTGGTTCACGAACCGAATACTTCCAACAATAATTACTACGGTGCCGATGTTGCTGGAC
>JBBRXW010000040.1:0-10658 GCA_038238295.1 Flavobacteriales bacterium
ACCTGCGCTGGAGCCGGAGGAAAAACACTGCACATCGCTTCGTTGATGGAAAACAAAGGGCAACTCATCGCGATGGATTTGTATGAAAGCAAACTCAAACAACTGAAATTACGCGCGAAGAGAAACGGCGCTTTCAATATCGAATACCGTATTATCGATACTACAAAAGTCATCAAAAAACTCCATGAAAAAGCAGACCGTGTTTTAATTGACGCGCCTTGCAGCGGCTTAGGCGTTTTAAAAAGAAACCCTGATGCGAAATGGAAATTGCAACCGGAATTCATTGATAACATCAGAAAAGTCCAAGCAGAAGTTCTCGAAAACTACTCTAAAATCGTAAAGCCAGGCGGCAAGTTAGTCTATGCTACCTGCTCGGTGTTGCCTTCTGAAAATCAGGAACAAATTAAGCAATTCTTAACAACAGAAAATGGTAAAAGCTTTACCTTTGTTAAAGACTCTAAAATTCTGGCTTCCGAATCAGGATTCGATGGATTTTATATGGCGTTACTGGAAAGAAAAATAAATTAATATTAATACAAAAATGAAAAGAATACTTCCCCTACTTCTATCTTTTTCTATGGCGTTGAGTTTTGCTCAATCGGCAGAAAGAAGCAACATGACAACGGCCTCAATTCCTGTTGGATATTACAACAGTGCAACCGGCACGGGTTATATGTTGAAAACCCAACTTTACAACATCATTAAAGGACACAATGACCGTGGTTATTCTGGTTTGTATACGACCTACACCACGTCAGACAAGGATTTTTACTATGAAAACGATGGAACAATGCTGGATAACTACACTGAAAATCCTACTGGAGCAGAATGTGAGTTTACATATGGTATCAACCAAGATGATGGAACTTTAGGAAACAATGAGTGCGAACGGTACAACCGAGAACATATAATTCCACAATCCGTTTTTGGTTCCGCCACACCAATGTATTCCGATGCCCATTTCGTTCTGCCGGCTGACAAACATGTCAATGCACAAAGAGGCGATCTTCCTTTTGGCGTTGTAGATGTTGCCAACTGGACATCCACTAATGGAACTAAAAGAGGTTCAAATTTAAATTCTGGATATTCCGCAGGGTATACTAATACGGTTTTCGAACCTATCGATGAATTTAAAGGCGACATCGCAAGATGCATTCTCTATTTCGCAACGCGTTATGAAGATGTCGTTGCTGGATATACTTTTCCGATGTTCAACAATACCAGCGACCAGGTTTTTAGTCAGCCATTTTTGAATATTCTGTTAACGTGGAATGCTAATGATCCGGTAAGCCAAAGGGAAATCGACAGAAACAATGCCGTTTATGCCCGTCAAAACAACAGAAATCCATATATCGATCATAATGCGTATGTTGCTCAAATTTGGGGTGCACCACTTGGAGTGAATACGTTTGATTCTGCTTCATCGGTTTCGATTTATCCAAACCCAACCAACAATCATAGCGTGACAATCAGCACCAACACTACAGTCGAAGAGATCCAATTAATTAACATCAATGGTCAGATTGTACAGCAAATCAAACAACCGGTTTTTGAAAACAAAACATTCGCTTTAGAAAATTTACCGCAAGGATTTTATTTTCTTAAACTAACCTCCAATAATCAATCGATTACCAAAAAAGTACTGGTGAATTAAAAAATAGTATTGCAATAAAAAAGTCCCAACTTCAAATTGGGACTTTTTTTATATTTAATAATGATCAGTACTAATCATTCATCGAAATTAAAAATTCTTCGTTGTTTCTGGTCTTTTTGAAACGGTCGTTGATGAAATCCATCGCTTCCACCGGATTCATATCCGATAGGTATTTACGCATAATCCACATACGCTGCAATGTTTTCTCATCCAATAACAAATCGTCTCTTCTCGTACTTGATGACGTCAAATCGATCGCAGGAAAAATACGTTTGTTAGCAATCTTACGATCCAACTGAAGCTCCATGTTTCCTGTACCTTTGAATTCTTCAAAAATTACTTCATCCATTTTCGAACCGGTTTCGGTCAATGCTGTAGCAATAATACTCAAGGAACCGCCATTCTCTACATTACGTGCCGCTCCAAAGAAACGTTTTGGTTTCTGCAAAGCATTCGCATCCACACCTCCACTCAATACTTTTCCTGATGCCGGCTGTACCGTATTGTAGGCTCTTGCCAAACGCGTAATCGAATCCAGCAAAATCACTACATCATGTCCACATTCTACCAATCGCTTGGCTTTTTCCAAAACGATATTAGCAATTTTCACGTGTTCCTGCGGTTCTCTGTCGAAGGTCGAAGCGATAACTTCTCCACGAACAGAACGTTGCATATCGGTCACCTCTTCCGGGCGTTCATCGATCAATAACACCAATAAATACACTTCAGGATGATTCGCGGCGATGGCATTGGCAATGTCTTTCAACAACATTGTTTTACCAGTTTTTGGTTGTGCGACGATCATTCCACGCTGCCCTTTACCTATTGGAGAAAACAAATCGATGATTCGCGTGGATATCGAACTTCCTTTTTCCGCCAATCGAAATTTTTCCGTTGGGAAGACCGGCGTCAAATGTTCGAAGGAAACTCGGTCCCGAACCACTTGAGGATCATGTCCATTAATTTTTAAAACACGTACCAAAGGGAAAAATTTTTCACCTTCTTTCGGCGGGCGTACAACACCTTTTACGGTATCACCTGTTTTTAAACCAAACAAACGAATTTGTGACGTTGATAAATAAATATCATCCGGCGATGCCAAATAATTATAATCCGAAGAACGCAAGAAACCATAGCCATCAGGCATCATTTCTAAAACACCTTCGCTTTCAATGATACCATCAAATTCGAAATCGGCATCGCGAAAATTGTTCTTCTTATTTTTAAAATTAGGATTTTGATTCCCATTATTCCCATTGCTATTCCCGTTAACTCCATTGCCATTCGGATTGTTGTTGCCGTTAGCATTCGGGTTTTTATTTTGCTTGTGCAGCTGGTTAGGGTTGATTTTTTTCTCTGGAACTATGGAAGATTCTTCGATTTGAACGCCTTCTGCAGTTTCTAAAGTATTCGATTCTGCAACTTCACCTTCATTTATTCTTTCCGCCTTGTGCGCAATCTTTTTGTCGTAATCGGCTTTCTTGAATTTGATTTTTGGACCTTTTTCAACAGGCACCACAGCTTCAACGACCTCATTCGAAGTTTCAGTAGCAACAGTTTCTTCCACTTCTGGAAAAAGGGTAGCATCTTTAGAAATGGCTGGTTTTTTATTAGGGGTAATCCGGGCTCTTTTCGATTTTTCGTCCGCGGTTTTCGACTCGATGCTTTCTTCACCATTTCCGCTAGTAGCCGCCTGATGTGCTAAAATCATCGTGACTAAAGCTTCTTTTTTAACGCCGTTAAACTTGATGGTTTGAGCTGATTTAGCAATGTCTTGAAGCTCAGTAAGCTTCATTTCTTTTAATACAGAAATATCAAACATGAATGTTCTTTGAATTAATTAAGGTTGAGATTTGGAATGACTATAAAATGTAGTGTGATTTAATCTGTGAACGCGACGTAAAATGAAGTACTTACGGTTTTGTATTGCAATAATACGAATAAAAATTTATCATACAATAGTATTTATAAAAAAGAAAATATATTTTTGTGGCAGAATAAAGAGTGTTATGATTCAAAGAATTCAAACGGTTTACCTGATATTGGCACTACTAGTGACGGGCGTATTGCCTTTTATTTTCCCACTATGGACACTCAGCAACGGCCAATCTGAATACTTTATGGGCAACCAAATCTACGTCGTGTTATTAGGGCTCAGCACTTCTTTATCGTTATTGGGAATATTATTTTATAAAAAAAGACAACATCAATTTGTCATTGGCAGATTGAATATCATTTTAAATTTAATTTTATTAGGATTGTTTGTATATCGCTCGCTAACCGTATCTGGAGGAACGCTCGCCGTTTCTGAGAAGGGTATTGGGATGTTTCTTCCGATTGTTGCTATCGTTTTTTTAGTGCTGGCCAACAAAGCCATCAAGAAGGATGAAGATCTCGTAAAATCTGTCGACCGATTGAGATAAACCTATAAACTTAGTTTATTTAGTGCGAAGAAAAACCTGGACAATGTCCGGGTTTTTTTTGTTATCAAGCCTAGCAAACAGGAGCTATTTCCCGCTATTCGCAGTATCTCTGCGAGGATACTTGCTGCTATCGGGGCTACGGCATTCGGTTTCCTAATTATTTCTTGCCTAACTCCACAATCTCCAACTCCTTAATCGCGTCGCCATCAACGACAAAACGAAGCATCGTCCGCACCTGATGAAAACCACTAATGCCCACCGCACCCGGATTCATGTGCAACAAATTCAATTTTTTGTCAAACATCACTTTCAAAATATGCGAATGCCCACAGATAAAAAGCTTCGGTGGATTGGTTGTGATTTCTGCGCGAATCGCTTGGTTGTATTTTCCGGGATAACCCCCAATGTGTGTCATCCAAACATCCACGCCTTCACAGAAAAAACGGTTGTTCAACGGAAACTCCATCCGCGCTTTATCATCATCGATATTGCCATAAACGGCGCGCAGCGGTTTGTGCTTTTTCAAAGTATCTGTCACTTCAAGATTGCCAATGTCGCCGGCATGCCAGACTTCATCTGCCTGATCAACATATTTCAAAATCGCAGCATCGATGTGGCTGTGCGTATCGGAAAGCAGTAAAATTTTCTTCATAATGTAGATTTAATTCCAGAAATTCTAGCACTAGCGCCGACAGCAGAAAAAACTTCCGTCCGCTTCTTGACCGGGTTCGACGTGCTACAACACAAAAAGATAGTCTCTTTATGAATTGGGGTAAAAATAAACATTCCACTTGCAAATAAAAAATTACAAAAGCACTATCCAAAAACTTCCGCTTCTCGAGAAAATCAAATTAACATTTCCTTACCGTTTGCGGGTTCAAAAATATAAGGCGTAATACCTATATTTGCATCTGATTTCTGAACACTGAGACTGATTCCTAATAATGCGGTACTTTATCAAATTCTGCTATAATGGCACCAACTATCACGGATGGCAATCCCAGCCTAATGCCGTAACTGTGCAGGAAACTTTGACCAATGCACTCGCGACAATTCTCAATAGTCCCATCGAACTAATGGGTGCCGGACGAACGGATACCGGTGTGCATGCGAAAACCATGTTTGCCCATTTCGATTTTGAAAACGAGTTCCAGCCGGAAAACATCATACACAAACTCAATTCATTTTTGCCTAAGGATATTGCTGTTGCCGATATAATTCCAGTGCACGACACGGCACACGCCCGGTTCGACGCGACACAACGCACCTATGAATACCACATGCATACGTTCAAAGATGTTTTTGGGACCGATCAAAGTTGGTATTATCAGCACCGCCTCGATCTCGAAGCGATGAACAAAGCCGCCCAATTGTTGCTAACACATACGGACTTCGAGTGCTTTTCGAAAGTGCATACCGATGTCAATACGTTTATATGTAAAATCAATAAAGCGCAGTGGCAACAAAACGAAAATTCGCTTATTTTTACCATCGCTGCCGACAGGTTCCTGCGCAACATGGTTCGCGCCATTGTTGGAACACTAATCAATGTTGGATTGCATAAAATCACCCTCGCCGATTTTAACCAAATTATCGAGAGCAAAGACCGAAGCGAGGCCGGGTTTTCCGTTCCCGCCCACGGATTGTATTTAACGGAAATAACATACGATTACCTAACGCCCTAGCCCTGATAGAGCCGGTATCCTTTGTGAGGCACGAACAAAGATATAGGCGAAAGCAGGAAGAGCTCCTAATAAAAAATGAAAGCAACAGCATTCGATACGAACGTATTCCAGCGCATCCTCAAATATACCAAGCCGTATCAATGGCGTTTTAATGGCGTGATCTTTTTCGCCATTTCGTTGTCGGTTTTCGCCGCGCTGCGCCCGTATTTACTCAAGCAAACCGTCGACGCCTATATCAAAACCCACGACGCACAAGGGCTGATGTTCTATATCGTATTGATGGGCATCGTCCTATTGATGGAGGTTTTCTCGCAATATTACTTTGTATATTGGGCAAACTGGCTCGGACAGGATATCGTTAAGGACATCCGTGTGAAACTGTTTCAGCACATGCTGAGTTTCCGGATGAAGTACTACGACAACGCGCCGGTCGGGCAATTAGTAACGCGTTCGGTTTCGGATATCGAACAGATTGCGAAAATTTTTAGCCAGGGCTTGTTTATGATTACCAGCGATTTGATGAAGATGCTTGTGGTGATGTTGTTTATGTTTTATATGAACTGGAAACTGACCTGGATTGTCATTGTCGCGATGCCGGTGCTGGTGTTTTTTACACGGATTTTCCAGCGCAAAATGCAAATTGCTTTTGAAGAAGTGCGTTTGCAGATTGCCAATATGAATACGTTTGTTCAGGAGCGCGTGACCGGAATGAAGATCGTGCAGCTTTTTAACCGCGAAGATATCGAAGCGGAGAAATTCAGTGACATCAATGCGAAACACCGAAAAGCGTGGATTAAAACCATTCTATACAACTCGATTTTCTTTCCGATTGCCGATATCATTTCCTCTTTAACATTGGGTTTTGTCGTGCTGTATGGCGGCATCAAGATTTTGCACGGCGACCATTTCACGACCTTTGGTGATTTGTTCTCCTATACGATGTTTATTGGAATGCTGTTCAATCCGTTGCGTCAGATTGCGGATAAGTTCAATGAGATGCAGATGGGCATGATAGCGGCGAACCGCGTGTTTGATATTTTGGATACGCAAGACCAGATTCAGGATACGGGCATTATTGAAGCGCCAACTTTTGAAGGCAACATTGAGTTTCACGACGTGCATTTCAGTTATATCGAAAACGAAGAAGTCATCAAAGGTATCGATTTAGAAGTCAAAGCCGGCGAAACCATTGCGATTGTCGGGGCAACCGGAGCGGGAAAATCGACAATTATTAATCTGTTGAACCGTTTTTATGAAATTAATAAAGGTACCATCTGCATCGATGGAAAAAACATCAACGAGTATAGTTTGAGTTCGATACGGAAACAAATTGCGGTGGTATTGCAAGATGTGTTTTTATTCGCCGACACGATTCTGAATAACATCACATTGAATAATCCGGGCATTTCACGAGCCGAAGTCATTGAGGCGGCGCAGAAAATCGGTGTGCATGATTTCATTATGAGCCTGCCCGAAAATTATGATTACAATGTCAAAGAACGTGGCGTCATGCTTTCGTCCGGGCAACGGCAACTGATTGCATTCCTTCGGGCATATGTCAGCAATCCGAGTATTTTGATTTTGGATGAAGCGACATCATCAATCGATACCTATTCGGAAGAATTGATTCAGAAAGCGACGGAAAGAGTGACGACCGGACGCACTTCGATAGTGATTGCGCACCGTTTGGCGACGATTGTCAATGCTGATAAAATTGTCGTGATGGATAAGGGTCTGATCGTTGAACAAGGGACGCACATCGAATTATTGAACCTCGTCGATGGGTATTATAAGAATTTATATTACTCGCAGTTTTTGGTCGAAGCCGATTCATAATTTGGGAAATATTGCTTAATTTCGCACTTGATTTTTAGAGAATACATTATAATGAAATGCGCTTTTTTGCGAATTCATTTTTACCAAAATTAAAATAAAATAGAAAAATGAAATACGATATTATAGTTTTAGGAAGTGGCCCGGGAGGTTATGTAACAGCAATCCGTGCCTCTCAATTGGGCTTTAAAGTAGCCGTAATTGAAAAAGAAAGTTTGGGGGGCGTGTGTTTGAATTGGGGTTGTATTCCAACGAAAGCATTGCTGAAATCGGCTCAGGTTTTCGATTACCTGAAACATGCTTCTGACTATGGACTGAGCGTTACTGCTTTCGACAAGGATTTCAATGCCGTGGTGGCAAGAAGCCGCGGTGTTGCCGATGGCATGAGCAAAGGCGTTCAGTTCCTGATGAAGAAAAACAAAATTGATGTTATCGAAGGTTTCGGGAAATTGAACCCGGGTAAAAAATTAGACGTTACCGCTGCCGATGGAAAAGTAACGGAGTATTCCGCAGACCACATCATCATTGCAACCGGTGCACGATCTCGTGAATTGCCGAACCTGCCGCAAGATGGTAAAAAAGTAATCGGATACCGCCAGGCAATGACGTTGCCGACGCAGCCAAAATCGATGATTGTCGTGGGTTCCGGTGCTATCGGTGTCGAGTTTGCACATTTTTATAATGCGATGGGAACGGAAGTGACTATTGTCGAATTCATGCCGAATGTCGTTCCTGTTGAAGATGAAGACATCTCCAAACAAATGGAACGTTCGATGAAAAAAGCAGGTATTAAAATCATGACAAGCTCTTCAGTAGAAAAAATTGATACCTCAGGCGCAGGTGTCAAAGCAACCGTGAAAACTCCAAAAGGCGAAGAAATTTTAGAAGCCGAAATGTTGCTTTCAGCTGTGGGCATCAAAACCAACATCGAGAACATCGGATTGGAAGAAGTGGGTATTGCCGTTGATAAAGACAAAATTTTAGTGAATGCCTATAACCAAACTAACATTCCCGGCTATTATGCGATTGGCGATGTAACGCCAGGTCAGGCATTGGCTCACGTTGCTTCGGCGGAAGGAATCAATTGCGTGGAGAAAATCGCCGGGCTTCATGTGCAGCCCATCGATTACGGAAATGTTCCGGGCTGTACCTATGCGACTCCGGAAATTGCCTCTGTTGGAATGACAGAAAAACAAGCAAAAGAAAAAGGATATGAATTGAAAATCGGAAAATTTCCATTCACAGCATCTGGAAAAGCGAAAGCTGCCGGAACTCCAGATGGATTTGTCAAAGTAATTTTCGATGCAAAATACGGCGAATGGTTAGGCTGTCACATGATTGGTGCCGGCGTTACCGACATGATTGCTGAAGCAGTGGTTGCCCGCAAATTAGAAACGACAGGTCACGATATATTAAAAGCAATCCACCCGCACCCTACGATGAGTGAAGCGGTAATGGAAGCAGTGGCGGACGCGTATGGCGAAGTCATCCATTTATAAAAAGAGTTGTCTTCTTATAAAGTTGGTTTATAGAGAATCCGTTTTGCGAAAGCAGGACGGATTTTTTTGCAATGAATTGATTCTCAGAATTTAATTGCAAAAAATTTTTATTTTCCTATCAAATAAAATCTTAAATTTACTGGAACAAAATAATAACTAACTCCATTACATTATGAAAAAAAGAATAGGGATTATGGTGCTTTTGATTTCGGGAATTGCATTAGTAAGCAATTGCAAGAAAGAAGAAACAGTGGTAGAGGCCAGTCCAACTTTTGATTTAACCGCTGCAAAAACTTCAATCGATGCCGGGTATCGCGAATTTGAAAACGCTTTCAACTCGAAAGATTCGGTTGGCTTGGGTAAATGTTATGCCACTGACGCTAAATTTATGCCGCCTAATGACAAAGCGGTAGAAGGAAGAGCAGCCATTCAAAAAGCATTCGGACAATGGATGAAGGGTGACAACTCGCCTAAAATTGCCTGTAAATTGATGAACCTTTGGGGCGATGATGAAAATGTTACCGCTGAAAATGCATGGACAATGACCGGTGCAGACGGAAAAGTCGTTGACGAAGGAAAATCAATCGAAGTCTACAAAATGGAAGACGGAAAATGGCGATTGTACCGTGATTGCTTTAATTCAGATATGCCAACTATGGCACCTGCAAAATAATTTCAGTTTGAAATTAAAAACAAAATCCGCTTTATTCGATTAAGGCGGATTTTTCATTTTAAAATAAATGAATACCTTTAGTAAGACTAAACTTCATTTTATGAAAGCCATTCTACCACTCAGTTTTATTTCCGCAATCCTATTGCTTTTCAGTTGCAATTCAAAAGAAAAAAAAGGAAGCAACGAAAATGATTCAAGATACCAACCCAAAAACTATGTCGAACTTAAACATCCGGAATGGAGCAAAAACGCAACGATCTATGAAGTCAATGTTCGTCAATTCACGCCCGAAGGAACTTTCAAAGCATTCGAATCCCATCTGCCACGACTGAAAGCGATGGGCATCGATATCATTTGGCTGATGCCGATTAATACGATTGGCGTGGAGAAACGAAAAGGCACATTGGGAAGTTACTATTCCGTCAAAGATTATTATGGCTTGAATCCAGAATTTGGAACCAAAGACGATTTAAAACATTTGGTCACTACCATTCACAGCATGGGAATGCATGTTATTGTTGACTGGGTGGCAAACCATTCCTCATGGGACAATGCGCTGGCGAAAGAACATCCGGATTGGTACTCCAAAACCCCAGAAGGAAATTTTCAGCCGACGCCTTGGTACGATTGGGATGATGTGATTGATTTTGATTACAACCAGCCGGGTTTGCGGAAATACATGACCCAAGCTTTGAAATACTGGGTCAGGGATTTCGATATAGATGGTTATCGCTGTGATACTGCAGGATTTATCCCTACTGATTTTTGGGACAATGCGCGGGCCGAGTTAGATGAAATAAAACCCGTATTTATGTTAGCCGAATGGGAATCCGTTGATCTCCACAAAAAAGCTTTTGACATGACGTATTCGTGGACATTATTTGATAAGAT
>JBBRXW010000041.1:0-10477 GCA_038238295.1 Flavobacteriales bacterium
ACCATTTTGAACGACAGCGAAAGTAAGATCAATGTTGGAATTGACTTGGTTTCCGCTGATAAAAATCCGGGCCGCGAAACCGACGGTAGAGTAGGATTAACTGTTAGTACTAAAATCAACGACCGCATCAGTATCAATGGAAAATTTGGGGTGCCGGTTGGTGGTATTAATGAATCCGCAATTGTCGGCGATGTTGAAGTACAGTACCGCGTCAATGAAGATGGCACATTGAACCTGCGAGTTTTTAACAAAGAAAACGATGTCAATTATATTGCGCAAGGAACGACCGGATACACACAGGGAGTAGGTTTGACCTATGAAGTCGATTTCTCGACTTTCAAACAATTGCTGCAGAAAATATTTAAAAACCAACGCATCGAATTGCAGAAGGATCCTAATAAAATAATCCAAGATTCGGAGTTGCTGCCGGAGTATATCAAAATCGAAAGCAAAGACAAAAAGAAACCGGAGCCGGTCAAAATAAATTCAGACGCGATTCCTACAGAAGATTGACCTATTGCTTCCCAATAAAACGATTTATAGTAAAAACTTATTAACGAAATCGTTTGAAATATCCCTTTTTTATTAAAGTAATAAAAACACTGCCCGATAAGTGGTTGCGGTTTGCTAAATTTACATTTTAAATGTAAAAAAATGGCAAATACGATAAAAAAGATTGGTGTCCTGACCTCAGGAGGAGATTCTCCAGGAATGAACGCCGCCATCCGCTCCGTTGTGCGTACCTGTGCGTATCATAATGTCGAATGTATCGGAATTTACAGAGGCTACCAAGGAATGATTGAAGGCGACTTCAAAGAAATGGGCCCACGAAGCGTCAACAATATTGTCAATAAAGGTGGAACGATTCTAAAATCAGCGCGTTCTAAAGATTTTATGACTGTTGAAGGCCGTAAAAAAGCCCATGAAAACTTAATGGCTGCAGGTATTGACGCCTTAGTCATTATTGGTGGAGATGGTAGTTTTACCGGCGCTGAAATTTTCAATAACGAATACAATTACCCTGTCATGGGAATTCCCGGAACCATCGATAACGATATCTTCGGAACCAGCCATACGTTGGGTTACGACACGGCACTTAATACGGTTGTCGAAGTCATCGATAAAATCCGTGATACGGCCAGTTCCCACAACCGTTTGTTTTTCGTTGAAGTCATGGGCCGCGACGCTGGTCACATTGCCCTCAATGCCGGAATCGGCGCTGGAGCGGAAGAAATCCTTATTCCGGAAGAAGATTTGGGTTTGGAACGTCTACTCGAATCATTAAAAAAAAGTAAAGCGTCCGGAAAATCATCTAGCATTGTAGTCATTGCTGAAGGCGATAAAATCGGTAAAAATGTATTTGAACTCAAAGACTATGTCGATGCAAATCTACCAGAATACGACGTACGTGTTTCCGTGTTAGGACACATGCAACGCGGTGGGGCACCTTCGTGCTTTGATCGCGTTTTGGCCAGTCGATTGGGTGTAAAAGCCGTCGAGTCCTTACTCGAAGGAAAATCTAATTATATGGTTGGATTGTTGAGCGACAAAATAGCATTAACACCACTAGAACAAGCCATCAAAGGACATACAGAAATCGATCGCGAATTGTTGCGGGTTTCCGATATCATGTCGACTTAAAATTACAACGAGTTTAAAATTTAAAATAAAATAGTAATCCATAAATAAAATGTCAAAAGTAAAATTAGGAATCAACGGTTTCGGACGAATTGGAAGAATCGTATTCAGAGAAACATGCAATAGAGACAACGTAGAAGTAGTTGCTATCAACGATTTATTAGATGTAGATCACTTGGCCTACTTGTTAAAATACGATTCCGTTCACGGTCGTTTCAATGGTACCGTTGAAGTAAAAGAAGGTAAACTATATGTCAATGGTAGAAATATCCGCATCACTGCCGAGAAAGATCCAGCAACATTAAAGTGGGATGAAGTAGGAGCAGACGTCGTAGCCGATTGCACCGGAATCTTCACCACATTAGATATGGCACAAGCGCACATCAAAGGGGGCGCTAAAAAAGTAGTCATTTCTGCACCATCTGCCGACGCGCCAATGTTCGTTATGGGCGTCAACCACGACAAAGCAACCGCTGCCGATACGATTGTTTCGAACGCATCTTGCACGACCAATTGCCTCGCACCATTGGCTAAAGTCATCAATGACAACTTCGGAATTGTAGAAGCTTTGATGACAACGGTTCACGCAACAACATCAACGCAAATGACTGCTGATGGACCTTCTAAAAAAGATTGGAGAGGCGGACGTGCGGCAAGCATCAACATCATTCCATCATCAACAGGGGCTGCAAAAGCAGTTGGAAAAGTAATCCCGGAATTAAACGGAAAACTTACCGGAATGTCGTTCCGTGTCCCAACTGTCGATGTTTCTGTAGTCGATCTAACGGTAAAAGTCGCCAAAGAAACGACCTACGAAGAAATCATGAAAGTACTAAAACACGCTTCCGAAACCGATTATAAAAATATCATTGGCTATACCGAAGACGACGTCGTTTCACAGGATTTTGTTTCCGATCCAAGAACCTCCATCATCGATGCAAAAGCCGGAATTGGACTCAACTCCACGTTCTTCAAAATCGTATCTTGGTACGACAACGAATACGGATATTCGAGCAAATTAATCGATTTGTCGGTGCACATTGCAGGTTTAAAATAATAGAGTACATTTACGAAGTCCCGTTATTTTTTAATGGGACTTTGTCATTCCGAGCTTGTCGACGAATCCGGAGCTATTCCCGCTATGCGCTAAATCTTTTGCTGCGTTACACTTCACAAAAGGATACCGCTGCTATCGGGGCTAGGGCCATCAACAAAAACCAACATTAAAAACCTATGAAACTACTCGTAGACAGCGGCTCCACCAAAGCCGATTGGATTGCCATCGATGACGCCGGAAAAGTACTTTTTACGACGCAATCCCTTGGACTCAATCCAGAAGTATTATCCAAAGAAGAAATCATCCACCGCCTCGACGACAAATTCGATATCTCGCACAACAAAGACAAAGCTTCGGCACTGTTCTTTTATGGCGCCGGTTGTGGCACCGACAGGATGAAGGATTTCCTGACCAAAGTTTTCGAAGACTATTTTACCAACGCCAAAGTTTCGGTACACGAAGATACCTATGCCGCGGTGTATGCGACGACACCGAAAAACGAAAAAGCGATTGTCTGCATCTTAGGAACCGGTTCCAATTGCAGCTTATTCGATGGGAAAGTATTGCACCAGAAAGTGCAGTCCCTCGGCTACATCGCTATGGATGATTGTTCCGGAAACCGTTTCGGGCGTCATTTATTGCGCGGCTATTATTTCAATAAGATGCCTGCCGATCTGGCGAAAGAATTCGAAGAAGAATACAACATAGAGCCGGATTATGTAAAAAACAATCTCTACAAAGAACCGAACCCAAATGCGTATTTAGCAACGTTTGCCAAGTTTCTGATTAAACACAAAGACACCGAGTTCTGCCGCCAATATATCCTTGCAGAAATGGAAGATTTCGTAGAAAACTACATCCAGCAATTTGAGGAATGCACCAAAATTCCGGTGCATTTTGTAGGCTCGATCGCGTTCTATCTGAAAGATGAACTCGAAGAAGTATTAACCAAACACCGCATCAAAATCGGTAATGTATTGCGCCGCCCAATCGATGGATTGATCGCGTACCATATTTTAAATAAATAAGTAATGGAAATCGCCATTATCGCCCACGACAAAATGAAAGCCACAATGGTGCAGTTTTTAAACAAGAATAAAACGCTGCTGCACACCGAACACATCCAATTGATAGCAACCGGAACCACTGGCGGACAAGCGGAAATTGCGGGTTTTAAAGTCAAAAGAATGTTATCCGGCCCAATGGGTGGAGATGCGCAAATTGCGGCTCGTGTGGCGGAAGGTAAAACTAAAATGGTGCTGTTCTTCAAAGATCCGAATTCAAGCCATCCGCATGAAGTGGATATAAATATGCTGATTCGCGTTTGCGATGTACACAATATTCCATTGGCAACCAATGAAGCTACCGCGCAATTGCTTTTGAATGCTATAGCGTTGCCATCATAGCAATTTCGATATTAACAAATTTAGGCAAAGCTGCCACTTGAACCGTTTCTCTTGCAGGAGCGGTTTTTTCGTTGAAATACGTCGCATATATGGCATTGATTCTGGCAAAATTATGCATGTCCGTAATAAAGATCGTCGTTTTAAAAACATGTTCGAAAGTCATATTGGCGGCTTCTAACAGTGCTTTAAGGTTTTCCATGACCTGCTTAGTTTCGGTTTCGATATCGTCTAAAACCAATTCCATTGTCGCCGGATCCAGTGCCACCTGTCCTGAAGTATATAAAATGTTTCCGACCATAACCGCTTGGCTGTAAGGCCCAATTGGAGCAGGAGCTTTGTCTGTATAAATAATTGTTTTCATCACTTGAAGTATTCGTTATCGCAACACCCGATCCGGCGTCGTACGTTTTTCCCACTTAATGTCACTCAGCACGCTCGATTTGATTCCGATGAAGAAACTCCAGTATGCATACGTTCCGAATGGCGTCCAATTGAAATCCATGCGCCAGCTCATCAGGTCGCGTTCAAAACGGAATTGTGTAAAAGTAACGCCATTCTGCACAAAATCGTAACCGGTCGAAACACCTGCTTTCCATTTCGGAGTCAGCGTTGTGTTGAGCGAAACCATCAATGAATTTCCGGATATTTTCTTTTCACGGTTGATATTGGTATAAGTCAATTGATACGCAAAAGTGATATCCCACGGGAGTTCCGCACTATAAAACCCTTTAAAAGTATCTTCGTCTTCGTCTTCATCAGCAAATTGAGTTTGACGGCGATCGCCTAAATCCGTATTACTACCAAACAAATCATCATCACGTCCACCGTTGCGCTCGCCCTGTACGTTTTTCTTTTTCTTGTCTTTATCGCCATCGGTGCTCGATAGCGAATAATTCAACGTCATGTTGGCGCTGGTCATTCGAAACAAGCTTCCGCCATTATCGATATTGTAGGTATTGATGGTTCTACCGGAATTATCCAACGCATACGGATTTAGTGTCATTCCAAAATTGACATTCATTTTATTATTAAATAAAACCGTTCCACCGCTGACCCGCAATGGCGACCATTTTAACGAATCCGCTGCAAGATCATAGCTTGTCGATAAGTTCAGGCTATTAAGCAGCATCACTTTTTTAGGTTCGGTTTTGGTGCTGTCCTTGTCACGGACTTTCGCTTCAAAGGTATTGCTGAGGCTGAAGCCAACATTGTTCGACATGTTTTTCCCGGGCGCGCCAAAGATGCCTTGTTCAAAACGCGTATATTCTTTCACCATCGTTCCGCTTCCGTCAGCAGCGTAGGTATCGTAGTATTGACTAAAACTTGGCGTATAGCTATACGACAATGACGGGCGCATGACATGGCGAATAGCCTGAATTTTTTTAGAATCACCAAATTTAAATGTTCCATAAACCGTCGTTCCTAAACTCGACGTAAAAGAATAGGTGCGGAATGCATCAAATTTGTTGACCTCAGAAATCGTATCTCTGTTGGTCAAAGGATTGAATTGTTTTCGAATGGTTTTCAAATACCACACTTCATTATAATTCACGGAAGTGGTAGCGCTGAAATATTTGAACACCTTGAAATTCGTACTCAATGGAATGCTATGCTGGAAACCAACTTTGGCGTCGCGAAACATCTGCGGTTTGAAGAACAAGGAATCGGTTGTCGTAATCCGGTTTTCACCTTTAAGGTTGTATTGCAAGTTAATATTCTTAAACAATCCCTTCTTAATGCCGTCTTTCGGAGCAAAAGGAAAAATACGGTCAACACTTACCTGCAAAGTCGGCAATGTCATATTGATCTGTTCGGTGTTGGTGTTTTGCGAGTGCGTTGCTGTCAACGACATGTTTACCTGCGGCACGGTATTGAAAGTTTTGGAGTAAGAAATGGAGGAACTCAAAGTATTGTTGAGACTTGAACCCACATTGACCTGACTCGCGGACTGCCGGAAATATTTACTGCTCCCCAAATTGACCGATGCGGAAAAACGGGAATTCGGATTGGACTTCCCATCCTGAGAATGAGACCACTGGATGTTGTAGATATTTGTTTTCGAATAATCCGGAAAACCTCTTTCGCTGTTGATTAAATTCTCGAACCGTACATTGAAATTCCCACGGAACCGATAACGCCAGCCATAGCTTGATTCGAAGCGCGTTGCATAACTTCCATTAGTATAATAATCGCCTAAAATTGCCAAATCATAATGGTCGCTCAACGCAAGATAATACCCACCATTCTGCAATGAATAGCCGCGATCACGAGTGTCATTAAAGGTCGGGATAATCAATCCAGACTGACTTTCCTGTGTCATCGGGAAAAATGCAAACGGCAAGGCTATAGGTGTCGGGACATTTTCAATGACCATATTGGTCAGGCCAGTAACGACCTTTTTTCCGGGTACGTATTTGAGTCGACTGGTACGGAAATAATATTCTGGATCTTCGATATCTTTGGCAGTCGTAAACCGGGCATTTTTCAGAAAGTAAACCGAATCATTGATTCTTTTAGATACTTCGGCTTTGACTTTAAATTCGCCTTGGTCGGTTCTTGAATTCCAGATCAATGCCTTTTTCGTTTTGTAGTTAAATCGAATAGAATCAGGTTCAACGACATTTGATCCCTGCTTAAAATTAGGATACTGTGTATAGGCTCCGGTAGAATCTTTTATCCTTCCGGCATAAACTTCATTTTTTTCGTAATTGAATACAATAATTCCAGACTTTAATTCGATATCCTGATAATACAATTCCGCTTTATCATATAGCGTAATGATCTTTTTCTTTTGATCGAGCTTCGCATATTTTTCGGCTTTGTATTTTATTTTGCTTTCGAGGATTGGTTTTTTGGGTTTAATGCTGTCGGATTTGATTGTATCACCGATTTTTACGATAGCACTGATGGGAATAAAAGTGCTGTCAGCGGGTTTTTTCACCGGTATGGAAACCGATTTATTGTTCAATTCCTGCGCATAAACTTTGGGGATTCCAATTGTTAGGAAAATTGCTGAAAAAACGATATGAAATAAGTTTGTATGCAAAGGTTTAAATGCTATTTTTGTAAAAATATGGCTTATTTTTGACGCGCCAAACTTAATGATTATTTTTCGTCAAAAATAACTATTTATCAAAATTAAAACCTCAGGGTTTTCATAAAAATTAACTTTATTTGTTGCTATGGCTCCATCACTGAAAATCAAGTATTTCCTACTCATTTTAACTTTCGTTTTTTCATTTACTTCTTTCGGCCAATCCAGCTCAAAATTTAAAGTCACTCTTGACGCAGGCCATGGTGCACATGACTTTGGTGCGGTATATCACGGACATATCGAAAAGAATATCACTTTGGCGATTGTTCTCAAAGTGGGTAAAATTTTGGAGGCAAATCCAAATATTGAAGTCAATTATACCCGTAAAACCGACGTATTCATCGAATTAGTCGAACGTTCCAGCATTGCCAACAGGGCTGATGCGAATATCTTCGTTTCCATTCATTGCAATGCGAACAAAAATACCGTCGCCGATGGTTCGGAGACTTATGTCATGGGTTTGAATAAGAATGCTTCGAATCTTGCCGTAGCAAAGAGCGAGAATGCTGTTATTACATTAGAAAAAGATTACAAACAAAAATACGAAGGTTTCGACCCCAATAATCCGAGTTCGATGATCGGATTGACCTTGATGCAGGAAGAATACCTCGACAATAGTATTTCATTGGCGAGTAAAATACAGGATCATTTTACCAGCATTAATAAAAAAACTCGTGGTGTAAAACAAGCGCCTTTTATGGTTTTGCACAAAGCTTACATGCCAAGGGTGTTGATTGAAACCGGTTTTATTTCGAATCCTGTTGAAGGTGCCTTACTCGATTCCGAAGATGGACAGATGGAAATTGCCCAATCGATTGCCGATGCTATTGTCAGCTATAAAAAAGAATACTTTGGAAGCAATGCGAATGACGGCATTGAAAAACCATCCAAGAAAATGATTTCAGAACCAATACTAAAAGAACCGGCAAAAGAAATTAACGTACCTGCCAGAACTGAAACGATTGTTATAAAACCAGAACCGAAAATAGAAGCGACAGGAGTTATTTTTAAAGTACAGATTGCCGCTGTCGGTAGAAAAATTGAATTGATTCCAGCCAATTTCAAAGGATTGAATAACGTGGCAGCCACCACCGATAATGGACAAATTTATAAATATACGTATGGCGAAACTTCCGATTACGAAACCGCAAAGAGAAATTTAGAAGAAGCCCGGTCGAAAGGATATACATCTGCCTACCTCATTGCCTACCGCGACGGGAAAAAAATTAGTGTTCAGGAAGCCCTGAAATAAGCCGAAAATTCTAATAATTTAATTTAAATTTGCCTAAACATTACTATTTTGAAAATAACACGAGAAATTAAAACCGCCATATTAGTTATTGCATCCATTTTATTATTTATTTGGGGATACAGTTTTTTAAAAGGAAGAGATCTGCTGACATCGTATAAAATCTTTTATGTACAGTATGACAATGTGGAAGGTCTGACCACCTCTGCACCGGTTACTTTAAATGGACTCGTGATTGGAAAGGTACACGAAATCAACATCTCCAATACTACCGGAAAATTGTTGGTCGAATTGCAGATCAAATCGGATTTTCCTATTTCAAAAACCAGTGTCGCCACGATATACGAATCGGGCTTGATTGCCGGAAAACAAATCATGATCGTCCCGAATCTGAATGATAAAGAATTGGCCCTATCCGGAAGTATGTTAGCCGGTACGACAAAACAAGGTTTGACGGATTTGCTAGGCGAGAAGCTGGCTCCAATTCAGGTAAAACTTGATAAGGTGCTGCAAAATGCTAATCAATTACTGACCGGGATTAATAATGCCTTCGACAAGAACGGGCAAGACAACCTAAAAAAAGCACTTGCAGAACTCAGTCAAACGATGGCACAATTTCATAAAGCATCGGAAAGCTTGAACGGAATCTTAGACGACAACAAAAACAACATCTCCGGAATCGTCACCAATTTCAAAAAAGTATCGAGCGATTTTTCTAAAATCTCCGATTCACTCAACAAAGCCGATTTAGGAAAAACTGCCAAAAACCTGCAAATCACATTACAGAAAGTCGATCATCTGATGAGCGATATGGATTCGGGCAAAGGCACCATGGGCAAATTATTAAAAGACGAAGCTTTATATAACAATTTAGAAAAGACCTCAAAGGAGTTAGAATTGTTACTTCAAGATGTGAGGCTCAATCCGACACGCTATGTCAATGTTTCCCTTTTCGGAAAGAAGAACAAACCGTATGTGGCGCCGCCGGTGAAAGATTCGATTAAAAAATAAAGCACATGAGCTATTTAAACAGTATACTATTTGCAATCCTATTGGGAATAGGTGTTGGTTATTTTGTGATGAATATCAGAAAAATTAAACGCAACATCCTGTTAGGAAAGGACGTCAACCGTTCGGACCGACCTTCCGAAAGATGGGCGAATATGGCGCTAATCGCTTTAGGGCAGTCCAAAATGGTCAAACGCCCAATCGCTGGTGTACTCCATATTTTTGTTTATTTAGGTTTTGTTATCATCAATATTGAAGTGCTTGAAATCATCATCGACGGTCTTTTCGGAACACACCGTATCTTTTCCGTTCTTGGGATATTCTACGATATATTGATCGGCTCGTTTGAAATCCTTGCCATTCTAGTTTTGGTTTCGGTAATTATATTCTTAATTAGAAGAAACATAATTCAATTGAAACGCTTTGTAAGTTCCGATCTTAAAGGCTGGCCAAAAAGCGATGCCAATTATATCCTTTATTTTGAAGTGGTGCTGATGTCGTTATTCCTTCTGATGAATGCGGCCGATTATCACTTGCAGAATGTTGCTGGCGGTTTCGGACACTACAGTCAGGCAGGCGCATTTCCGATATCACAATATGTTTCGACACTATTTAATGGCATGAATAATTCTGCCGTTTCTTTATTGGAAAGAGCTTTTTGGTGGACACACATCACCGGAATTTTGGTGTTTTTAAATTACTTATATTTTTCAAAACACCTGCATATTTTACTCGCTTTCCCCAATACTTATTTTGCGGATTTGAATCCAAAAGGGCAATTCGATAATCTCGAAGCCGTGACCAAAGAAGTAAAATTGATGATGGATCCGAATGCCGATCCTTATGCGGCCGCGGTTGAAGATGAAAATGCTGTTCCGGGTAAATTCGGTGCCAGCGATGTTCAGGATTTAAATTGGGTGCAATTGCTCAATGCGTATACCTGTACCGAATGTGGTCGATGCACTTCAGCGTGTCCGGCAAATCAAACCGGTAAGAAGCTTTCACCGAGAAAAATAATGATGGAT
>JBBRXW010000042.1:0-10398 GCA_038238295.1 Flavobacteriales bacterium
ATTGCGTTGACGGCCCTGTTTTGTTATTCTCATCGGGCAATATCCAGTTAAAGAAAAGGAAGATTATCAGTATTGTCGGAACACGTCAAATCACTGCATATGGAATGGATTTCTGTAAAAATTTGATTACTGAACTTGCACCGTTAGACCCTGTTATCGTTAGTGGTTTTGCCTATGGTGTCGATATCGTTGCGCATCAAGCAGCACTAGATAACAAACTGCAGACGATTGGTGTTGTTGCACACGGGTTGAATCAGATTTATCCGAAATTGCATAAAAAGTACGTTGCGAAAATCGAGGAAAACGGTGGATTTATGACTGAATTCTGGAGTTCATCGAATCCCGATAAAGAAAATTTTGTTCGTCGCAATCGTATTGTTGCTGGCATTTCGGAAGCAACGATTGTCATCGAATCAGCAGACAAAGGAGGTTCACTGATTACCGCCAATCTCGCCAACGATTACAACCGCGATGTGTTTGCCGTTCCGGGCAGAATCACCGATAAGTACAGTCAGGGTTGTAATAAATTGATTAAAATTCAGAAGGCGAATTTACTAACCGGTGCTGCGGATTTAATTTACCATCTCAATTGGGACCTCGAAACAAAATCCAAACCGATTCAAAAACAATTGTTTATAACGCTCGAAAATGAAGAACAAAAAATCTATGATTTTCTTCAGAAAAACGGCAAAGAATTGATGGATATTATTGCATTGGAATGCAGTTTTCCCATCCATAAAATTTCAGGAATTTTACTGAATATGGAACTTAAAGGAGTTGTTCGACCGTTACCTGGAAAGCTATTTGAAGCGATTTAGCTACGATCTAAATCCTAATTTTTCCCGAACTCGACCCAAAACACCATTGGCGATGATGTGTGCTTTCGCCGCCCCTTTTAATAAGGCATCTTCAATTTCGGGGAAATTATCCATGTAATGCGCATATTTTTCTCTTTCGGTTTTGAACTTTTCCAATATCAATTCGAACAAACCTTGCTTGGCATGTCCATATCCATAATCGCGATTGATGTTGGTATAATTCTGACGCATCACTGCCAATTGGGATTCGCTTGCCAGCAATTTATAAATCGCAAAAATCTTACAGGTTTCAGGATCTTTAGGTTCTTCCAAAGGCGTACTATCGGTTTCGATCGACATCACTTGTTTGCGCAGCGACTTTTCATCCAAAAAGATATTAATGATATTGTTGGCGGATTTACTCATTTTTCCACCATTGGTTCCGGGAACATATTTCGTTTCTTCTTGCGTTGAAGGTTCTGGTAAAACAAAGGTTTCTCCCATTTGATGGTTGAAACGCGACGCGACATCGCGAGTAATTTCGATATGCTGTAACTGGTCTTTTCCCACTGGGACAAACTGTGCGTCATATAACAGAATGTCTGCAGCCATCAGCATTGGATAGCTGAATAATCCTGCGTTTACATCTTCGAGACGATCGGCTTTATCTTTAAAAGAATGCGCCAAAGTCAACCGTTGAAATGGAAAAAAACAACTTAAATACCATGACAATTCTGCTGTTTGTGGTACATCAGACTGACGGTAGAAAACAACTTTATCAATGTTTAAACCGCAAGCCAACCAAGCAGCAGCGGTACTGTAATTATTGTATCGTAAAAGTTCTCCGTCTTTTATTTGAGTCACCGCGTGCAGATCAGCAATGAATAAAAATGATTCATTTTCCGGTTTATTCGACAATTCGATTGCCGGAATAATCGCGCCTAATAAATTCCCCAAATGCGGAGTTCCTGTACTTTGTATGCCTGTGAGTATTTTGGCCATGGTCTATTAAATTTTAGCAAAGGTAAATGATTTGATAAAAATTAAAGATTGAATTCTTACTTTTGAGGACATGAAAATATTTAAAATTATTTTTTGGATACTTTGGCGCATCTGGTTCTATATGATGATGGGAATTCCGATTCTGATCATGTTGCCTTTTTTATTGATTTCAATATTGAAAGAAACGTGGTATCCGTATTTTTTTGTGATGGCAAGAATTTGGGCAAAATTCATTTTGTTTGCTAGTGGATTTCGGTACAAAGTCGAATCCGAGCAGGAAATCGAAATGAATAAAAGCTACATGTTTGTCGCCAACCATACATCGATGGCGGATATTATGCTGATGCTAGCCGTTGTCAAAAATCCATTTGTTTTCGTCGGAAAAAAATCGCTGGCGAAGATTCCGTTGTTTGGTTTTTTCTACAAACGCACTTGCATCTTAGTTGATCGCAATAGTTCAAGAAGTCGCATGGAAGTTTTCAATCGCGCTCAAAAGCGATTAGCCCAAGGGTTGAGTATTTGTATTTTCCCTGAAGGTGGCGTTCCTGACAATGAATCGGTATTGCTGGATGAATTCAAAGATGGAGCTTTTCGTTTGGCTATAGAACATAAAATTCCAATTGTCCCCATAACATTTATGGACAATAAGAAAAGATTCTCCTATACTTTTTTTAGCGGCAGCCCGGGTTTGATGCGTGTTAAAATTCATCAGCTCGTTCCAACAGAAGGGAAAACCATCGAAAACAAAAAGGATATTAAGGAAACCAAAGAAATAGTGCGCACGGTCATCCACAACCAACTTTTGAAAGCATAAAAAAACCCGAACGAATCGGGTTTCTTTTTTTATGCATTTTCTTTTATGAACACTTTAATTTTTTGTTCGAGCTCATCCGCCAATTCCGGATTGTCTTTGATTAAGGATTTTACGGCGTCTCGGCCTTGACCTAATTTGGTTTCTCCATAGCTGAACCATGAACCTGCTTTTTTGATGATTTCGAACTCGACGGCTAAATCTAAAATTTCACCTGTTTTCGAAACGCCTTCGCCATACATAATATCGAATTCTGCTGTTTTGAAAGGTGGCGCTACTTTATTTTTCACAACTTTTACTTTGGTTCTGTTTCCGATGACATTCTCTCCATCTTTAATTTGGGAAGAACGACGAATATCCAAACGAACCGAAGCATAAAACTTCAATGCATTTCCTCCTGTAGTCGTTTCCGGATTTCCAAACATCACACCGATTTTCTCTCTCAACTGGTTGATGAAAAATACGGTACAGTTGGTTTTGCTGATCGTTCCGGTTAATTTTCTCAAAGCTTGTGACATTAAACGTGCGTGCAAACCCATTTTGGAGTCGCCCATTTCGCCTTCGATTTCACTTTTTGGAGTTAATGCAGCTACTGAGTCAATAACCACAATATCAATAGCGCCGGAACGGATCAGGTTTTCAGCAATTTCCAAAGCTTGTTCCCCGTTGTCCGGTTGGGACATAATTAAGTTTTCGATATCGACGCCTAATTTCTCCGCATAATTCCTATCAAAAGCGTGTTCCGCATCAATAAAAGCAGCGATGCCTCCAGCTTTTTGCGCCTCAGCAATCGCATGTAATGTCAAGGTCGTTTTTCCAGAAGATTCCGGCCCATATATTTCAATGACACGACCTCTTGGATAGCCGTTTACACCTAGGGCTAAATCCAACCCTAATGATCCGGAAGAAATGGTTTCTACTTCTTCTATGGCTTTATCGCCCATCTTCATGACGGTGCCTTTTCCGTAGGTTTTGTCTAGTTTATCGAGGGTTAATTGTAATGCTTTTAATTTCGCTTCTTTTTCTGAACTCATCTTTTCCATCGTTTATATTGCTCTTATTTTTCGTAAAAATAGTTCTTTTTTTTCAAGTTGCAAGAGTAGTTTTCTGGGATTATTAA
Source organism: Flavobacteriales bacterium (assembly GCA_038238295.1). Classification (GTDB taxonomy): domain Bacteria; phylum Bacteroidota; class Bacteroidia; order Flavobacteriales; family Flavobacteriaceae; genus Flavobacterium. The sequence goes on from JBBRXW010000042.1 coordinate 3,731, forward strand.
AATGTTATCAGCAATGTTTTTATAATAAACATAACGTTACTCTTTTATAAATTCCTTTAAAATTAGTTTCCATTTTTCGAACTTATTGATGTCTTTCAATTGATAGAAAGTCTGCGCCATATCGATGGCCATTTCTCTTTTCTGGGTTTCATCCGGACAGCATTTTATTCCTTGTTCGTAGATGCTTTCGGCTTCTTCTATTTTCTGAATTTGTATCAGAGAAAAACCGAGTTCTCGATATAATTTATAATTACCACTATCGTATTGCAATGCATCTTTCAAAATCGGAATGGCTTTTTGGAATTGTTTCGTTGCATTGTAGGCATACGCTAATTCGAAAGCAACAGTTCTCGCTTTTGGGTTTTGACGGTAGGCATTTTCAAGATAGGGCAGTGCCAAATTGCTCTTTCCGATGGCGTTATATTGCATACCTTTACTCGACAAACCTTCGACCGATTTGTCGGCGTCATCATAGAGTCTGAGCCATCCGGGTTGTATAGGTAGCTGTACTTCCTTTATTTCTTTAGTGGATAGCACATGTATTAACGGAGTTGTTTTATCCAGCGTTCGTTTAAAAACAAAGTTTTTCAAACTCGTGAAGGTTCTCCATTTGTAGTCAGTGCCGATAGTCAAAGTAGTTTCAAAAACAAAAGTCAATCCACTAGCGCCCTCCAAATAAATATATCCCAGCAGATAAAAGGGATCCGTTGGATTTTTAGGCAAAACAACCCAATGGTCTACGGCGTTGAAATAATCGGTATCGAATGCAATATTGGGTTGTTTACTTTGCCCTAAAAAGATGGATGAACAGAACAACAATGGGATTAGTATAGAAAGTCTTTTTGGCATGATAGGAAGGTATTGCTGGTTATTCTTTATCAAACCTAAAAAATAAATAATTACGCGAATGGCAGTTTTTCTGCCCGATTTGTTAAAATATTCTTGGTAAGAGTGGCGGTGTTCGCATTGAATTAAAAGAAAAAAATATTTTCTTACTTTTGCCTAATAATTTTTTGAAATGGAAAAAATCATATCCTATCCAATATCCACAGTAGCCATGCTATCGTTTCTTTTGGTTTTGGTAATTTTTCATCCGATTCAATGGATTTGCCTTAACTTCTTTGGGTATCAGGCGCATAAAAAAAGTGTCGATTATCTCAATTTTTGCCTTTTGCGCGTCGGACATATTTTAGGAATGACCTACAAGATTGAAAACCGAGAGCTACTTCCAAAAAATGTCCCGTTAATTATTGTCGCAAACCATCAAAGCCTTTATGATATCATTGGAATCATTTGGTTTTTGAGAGATTTTCATCCAAAATTTGTCAGTAAAAAAGAATTGGCAAGTGGTATTCCAAGTGTTTCGTATAACCTACGCCATGGCGGTTCGGTAGTCATCGATCGCAAAGACCCGAAGCAAGCGATTCCTGTTATCAAAAGATTAGCAGAATATATAGAATTAAATTGCCGTTCCGCCGTTATATTTCCAGAGGGAACCCGAAGCAAAACAGGCTCTCCGAAAGAGTTTGCGCAAAGCGGCGTGAAGATATTATACAAAAACGCACCATCAGCTTATGTGGTGCCTTTGACCATTAATAATTCGTGGAAACTGGTTAAATTTGGTTTTTTTCCACTAGGTTTGGGAAATCGCCTTACCTTTACCGTTCATAAACCAATGGCTGTAAAAGATTTCTCTTTTGATGAAATTATGGAACGTACTGAAAAGGCGGTCGTTCAAGGAATAAAAATATAATAACGATACGATGTCTATAAAAAATATCCGTCTGGAAGTGATGCAATTTCTGGAAAACAAAGTAGAAGGTTTCATGGAGCAGTACCTGATTCCAGTAGAAAAAATTTGGCAACCTTCTGATTTCTTACCCAATTCTGAAAGCGATACTTTCTTTGAAGAAGTAAAAGAATTAAGAGAATTAGCCAAAGATTTGCCGTATGATTTTTGGGTAGCAATGGTTGGCGATACCATTACCGAAGAAGCCTTACCAACCTACGAATCTTGGTTGATGGATGTGGAAGGCGTCGATAATGTGGAACGGAACGGATGGGCACAATGGGTACGTCAATGGACTGGTGAAGAGAACCGTCACGGCGACGTTCTCAATAAATACCTTTACTTATCAGGGCGTGTCAATATGCGCGAAGTAGAAATGACAACGCAGCATTTAATCTCCGATGGATTTGATATCGGCACCGGACGCGACCCGTATAAAAACTTTGTCTATACTTCCTTCCAAGAATTAGCAACTTATATTTCCCATAACCGTGTTGCTCAATTGGCGAAAAGTTATGGCGACAACAAGCTTTCGAAAATGTGCAAAATGATTGCGGGCGATGAAATGCGTCACCATCATGCCTACAGCGAGTTTGTGACACAAATCTTCAAAGTCGATCCAAGCGAAATGATGCTTGCCTTTCATGACATGATGCGTAATAAAATCACGATGCCAGCTGGCTTTTTGAGAGAATCGGGCGAAAAAATCGGTTCCGCCTTTGAGCAATTCTCCAATTCAGCGCAACGTATTGGCGTATATACTGCGAATGATTATGTTGATATTATGCAGAAGTTGGTCGACAAATGGGAGATTGACAAATTCACAGGCCTGACCGATGAAGCCGAAAAAGCGCGGGATTATTTGATGAAATTGCCTGCAAGAATGGCTAAAGTTTCCGAAAGAATGATCATACCACCAGATTCGTTTGTCTTCAAATGGGTGGAGCCTGCTGTACTAAAATAGCTTTTAAAAAAATAAGAACGAATGTTGAATTTTGAAGTGTACACTTTATTATTCAACATTTTTTAATATAACAACTACCATGAGCCATTCCAATCTAATCAACACGACAATTCTTTTCGTAAAGGAACAATTGAATCATGCCGAAGGTGGCCACGACTGGTTTCATATCGAAAGGGTTTATAAGAATGCGATGCTGATTGCGAAAGAGCAACAGTGTGACACCCTTGTCGTAGAGCTGGGTGCTTTACTTCATGATATCGCCGACAGCAAATTTTACGATGGCGATGAATCGATTGGACCAGCAACCGCAAGAAAATTCCTCGAAGCAGAAAAAGTAGCAGAAGAAACGATTGTCCATGTCATTCATATCATTGAAAACATTTCGTATAAAGGCGGCAATTTCGAAAAGAAATTTAATTCGAAGGAGCTCGATATTGTCCAAGACGCTGACCGACTCGATGCAATGGGAGCTATTGGAATTGCGAGAACTTTCAATTATGGTGGTTTTAAAAACAGAACGTTATACGACCCAACGATTCCGCCGCAACTCCATATGAGCAAGGAAGAATACAAAGCCAGTGCTTCGCCAACGCTCAATCACTTCTACGAAAAGTTATTGCTGCTGAAAGACAAGATGAACACGACAGCAGGAAAACGAATTGCCTTGCAACGGCATCAATATATGGAAGCATTCTTATCGCAATTTTATGCGGAATGGAATGGTGAGAAATAAAAAGAAAATCCATTCGATTCTCGGATCTATTTTTAATTTCCGGAGAAATTGGCTTTTCTTTTTTCTAAAAACGCCGCCGTTCCTTCTTTAAAATCTTCGGTGCCAAAACATTTTCCAAATGCTTTGATTTCGGTTTCGTACCCATTAACGCCTTCTTTAAAATTGGCATTGACGGATTTAATCGCTTGTGCAATCGCTGTTGGAGAATTTTTCAGGATGCGTTCGGCAATGCCTTTGCAGAAACCGAGAAGTTCTGCCTGCGGAACCACGTGATTGACCAATCCTGCTCTGTAGGCATCTTCAGCAGTGACCATCCCGGCGGTCATGATCATTTCCATAGCGCGGCCTTTTCCAATGAGTTGTGGCAACCGCTGCGTTCCGCCATAACCCGGAATGACACCAAGAGAAACCTCAGGCAACCCCATTTTGGCATTGTCCGATGCCACTCGAAAATGGCAGGCCATCGCCAATTCTAAGCCACCGCCTAATGCAAATCCATTGACGGCAGCGATGACCGGTGTTTTTAATTTTTCTACAAAATCGAATAATAATTCCTGTCCTTGAGCTGCCAATTGTGCACCTTCTTCTACAGAGAAATGAGCAAATTCGGCAATATCGGCACCGGCAACAAAAGCTTTCTCACCACTTCCGGTCAGAATAATTGCACGAATCGTGGTATCGAGTTCACTAGTATTGAAGGCATGATGCAATTCCTGGATCGTAGCTTTATTCAACGCATTGAGTTTGGTCGGGCGATTGATCGTAATGGTGGCGATATTATTTTCGGTGCTGATGAGGATATTTTCGTAATTCATAGTATAGATTTTAAGATTGGATTAAAGGAAGTGACACCATAAACGTGGTGCCTTTTCCGTATTCTGATTCAAATGTAATGGTTCCTTTATAATTTTCAATGATGTTTTTGATGATTCCGAGCCCGAGTCCCATGCCACTATTTTTGGTCGTGAATTTCGGTTCAAAAATACGATGGCTATATTGTTCTTCGATGCCGACGCCATTATCTTTGACCAAAATCAAAACCTCATTCGGATGACGGCTAATTGATATCAGAACCAATTTCTCTTCTTGGTTTTCTGGAATTGACTGGATGGCATTTTTTACCAAATTTGTAATGATACGAATCAATTGTGTCCGATCCATTTTGGAGATGATTTCTTTTTCTTCGCTTTCAAAAACAATATATTCTTCGTTGAAAATATCGACTGCTAATTCAACGACTTCGACCACATTGAGCGTTTCATTTTGCTGCGCTGGCATCGAGGCAAAGTTGGAAAAAGCCGAAGCTACGGCGCTCATCGTATCGATTTGTTGGATCAATGTTTCGGAATAATCTTTTAGTTTTTGTTTCAGATCCGGATCGTTCGCATCGAATTTCCTCTGAAAACTCTGCACCGTCAAACGCATCGGTGTCAATGGATTTTTGATTTCATGCGCCACCTGTTTCGCCATTTCACGCCAAGCTTCCTCACGCTCACTTTGGGCCAATTTAACGGCACTTTGTTCGAGCTCATCCACCATTCCGTTATACGCCTTGATCAGCAAATTGATTTCTTTACTGTTCGCTTCGAGGACGATTTTCTCATTTTTTTGGTTCAGGCTGGTTTCTCTTAATTTATCAGAAATCGTTTTCAATGATTGCGTGATATAGGTCGAAAGAAAATACGCCAATGCGAAGGCAATCACAAGCATAAAAGCATACACCTGGCCCAGACGAATCAGGAAATTCTGCAATTCTCTTTCATAAAAGCCATCATCTTCTACATAAGGTAGATTGAGGATTCCGAGCGGTTTGAATTTCTCGTCCTTAATCTGGCTATACGATGAACGGTTTTTGACGCCGTCAAGGTTTTTGATGTCGACGTAACGCTTTTCAATAGAATTCTGGACAAGTTTTAGAATGTATTTTGGAATCGGTGGCGACACGCTGTCAATCGAAAAGGACGCTTTTGAGGATTTCAACAGTTTTCCATCCAAACTATAAATATTTATTTCGAGATTATGGATTTGTGCGAGTTCATGAATTTTATCTTTAAAAATCAATCCCAGATTCTTTGTTGTCAATGGATACGTTGTCGTCGAAAGCACGTATTGAATGTGTTCCTTAATCGCACTTTCTTTGCGCTCTAAACGTTCCTGATGGTAATCCTTCGCTTCATTTTTAAACTGAATAATCGAAATGGAAGCCATCAAAATCGACGCAATCAAAATCAATACAATCATCGAAAGGAAAATCCTGATTCGAAGAGAAAGCATCGACATTTTGAATTGTGCAGCCATCGTTACGATTGATTTCGTTCGCGAATCCGTTTGTAAAATTTAACTCCAAGCATCAGAATGAAGGAGAAAAGTACGATTCCAATCACGCCATAAATCCAGTTGAACGCGTTTTTCAACACTACTAAAAAGACAACAGCAAAAAGGATTATTGTCGCGCCTTCATTCCACAAACGCATAAAATTGGAGGTGTGTTTCACTTCATCATGTTGCAATTGCAGATAAATTTGATGGCATTTTCCGTGGTACAAATACAATAGGAAAACGAATCCTAACTTCAGGTGCATCCACGGCATCAGGAGCCATGCTTTGCCCAAATCAGTAAAAAGCAGCATCCAAAATCCGAAGCAACTCGCCAAAATCGCCGACGGCCATGTGATGATATACCACAATCGGTAGGTCATAATTTTGTATTGTTTTTGAAGGATTTCTTTTTCGGGCGATCGTTTTTCGGAAGCTTCAATTTGGTATACGAACAACCGCACAATATAAAATAATCCTGCAAACCAAGTGATGACAAAGATGAGGTGAAGTGATTTGAGATAATTGTAAAGCTCCATTTGAGTTATATTTCTTTAAAATAAAGGCAACACGAACGACACCAATTTTGCACTAATTCATTCGTGATAAATAGTTCATTCGTGTTTGATAATTATTATTTTGCCCAGTCAGCAATCCAATGACTTACAGTCTCGCACCATTCGTCACCGTCATTCATACAGGGTATCGCGATAAATTCCTCGCCGCCATGTTCTTTGAATTGATGGTTGGCTTCCATCGCAATTTCTTCTAAAGTTTCTAAACAATCGGAAACAAAAGCAGGGGTTACCACCGCTAATTTTTTAATTCCTTTCTCAGGCATTTTATTGACTTCTACATCGGTATAC